>CAWUWF010000001.1:0-6713 GCA_963925935.1 uncultured Arenicella sp.
CGGCTTGGTTTAACACCACAGACGCCGACGGGAACTCACAAGTCGTTGAAAGCAAATTTGATATGTTGCACGTCTGCCCTCCCCAGTGTTCACCGGATTTCATCAAAAGCAGTGAACTATCCGATGATGCAGGTTGGTTAGATGTTGACTCGGCGACCCTGCAACACAAGCAGCATGCTAATATTTGGGGGGTGGGTGATGTAATCAACACCGCAAATGCCAAAACCATGGCGGCGGCGCGCAAACAAGCACCCGTAGTCGCGCAGAATATTTGCGATACCATTGACAAAAAGGCAGCGTCGGCCGCATACGATGGCTATGGTTCTTGCCCGCTAACGGTCGAAAAAGGTAAGATCGTTCTGGCAGAATTCACTTATGGCGGCAAGTTAAGTCCAAGCTTTCCAAGCTGGTTAAATATAGGCACCCAACCGACTAAATTTGCCTGGATACTTAAAGCTCGAATCCTACCATTCGTGTATTGGAGTGGAATGCTCAAAGGTCGTGAATGGTTGCTAAAATAAAATAAGTAAAACCGGTAAAGACAGTAAACACCTCGGAGGAAAACCATGAAGTTATTTAAAAATACGACACTCGGCCTATTAGCTGGCTTATTAATCGGAGTATCACTGAGTGCCAACGCAGATGAAACCTGCATGTCACCTTATATGGCGAAGATTGTTGGGCAAGAAGATTTTGTCTACGTCTGGACCTTAGGCGAAGAAGGTCTCGGCGATGAACAAGATAAAATGGTGACGATTGATGTTAATCCCGCGTCACCCAAATACGGCAAGGTAATAAACACCCTTTCAGTAGGCGGTCGTAACGAAGCTCACCATTCGGGCCTAACTGACGATCGGCGATATTTGTGGGCAGGCGGTCTGGACAGCAATAAGATTTTTATTTTTGATGTGCACACCGATCCCGCCAAACCAACGCTTTATAAGACGATTGATGATTTTGTTAAGGCCAGCGGCGGCGTCGTTGGACCACACACGTTTTATGCCTTAGCTGGCAAAATAATGGTGACTGGATTATCCAATAATACAGATCACGGTGGACGGACGGCAATGGTTGAGTACTCCAACACCGGCGACTATATCGCTACTCATTGGCACCCAACTGACCAAGACCTTAGAGGTGCAGAAAAAACGGGCAAGTACGCCGACGGTTATGGCTACGATGTACGCGCACTGCCCCGACGCAACGCTATGTTCACTTCTTCTTTTACTGGTTGGTCGAACTACATGATGGACTTTGGCACCATGCTTGGCGACCCTGAAGCAATGAAACGCTTTGGCAGCACCGCAGTGAAATGGAACTTACATACCAAGCAACCGGAGAAAGTGTTTGATATGCCTGGAGCCCCGTTAGAGATTCGTTGTGCATGGCAGCCCGATCACAATTATTGTTTTACTACCACAGCCCTTACGTCGCAAATTTGGTTGATGTACGAAGATGCAGATGGCGAGTGGCAGGCAAAAGCAGTTGCGGATATCGGTGATCCATCAAAAATCCCGCTGCCGGTTGATATCTCTATCACCTCAGATGATAAAGGCCTATGGGTGCAAACCTTTATGGACGGTAAAGCGCGCTACTTCGACGTATCTGATCCGTTTAACCCAAAGCAGACCTATGAGAAAGAGGTCGGTTCTCAACTCAATATGATTTCCCAAAGCTGGGATGGTAAACGCGCTTACTTCACTTCTTCTTTGCTTAGAAATTGGGATAAGAAAGGCGACGACGACCAGCAGTTCTTCAAATCCTACACATGGGACGGCAACGAACTTAATTTAGAGTTTGAGATTGATTTTAGAGCCGAAAAACTCGGTAGCGCACATCAAATGCGTTTTGGCGCTTATGGCCTCTACGGCATGCAGCGCCCCTATGAAATGAACGACAAAGCTGCTGCAGTAGATAACAAAAATGGCGATTCATCATCACCTGCTAGTGGATTTTAGTCTGTATGACTAAGCTTTTTTTAATTGCTGCATTAGCTTACGCCCTGACTCTAAGTCAGGGCGTTTTTTCTGCGTCTTCCGACCCAGAGGTTTTACTGGCTCCAGGTTGGGGGAAACTGAGTTTTGAGGCGCCCACCGCTGGCACCTATGAACTCCCCATAATTCGACCTGCCGCCGGAGGAGCGATATTAAACTCCGATGGAAAATCGCTCGATCTGGATGATTTATTGGGTGAAAAAATAACCATACTCAGCTTTATCTACCGAACTTGCGATGACGTTAATGGTTGCCCTCTTTCCACCATGGTTTCACATAAATTGGCAAATAAGATTAGCGAACAACCAAAGTTGGCTGATAATCTGCGTTTATTGACACTTAGCTTTGATCCGCAATTCGATACACCTGAAGCCATGAAGGAATTCGGCGAAGGAATTCGCGGTAGTAGCGCGAATGAAAAAGGCTCAGCAGATTGGCAATTTCTAACCTCTGAGTCAGACCAAGCGATTCAACCAATTCTGGATGCGTATCAGCAAAGTGTAGTCCCAGACGCGAGCCTTAAAGGCGGCCGTAAGAAATTTTCACATATTTTAAGGGTTTATTTAATCGACCGTGAGAAGCAGATACGTAATATATACAATGTTTCATTTTTGCATCCAGACATCTTAATCAACGATGTACTCACCTTAATTGCCGAACAACAATCGACTAGCGACAGCAATAAAAAGATTGCGAACAACTAGCGGCCTAGAGTGACTTTTTTAACTAGCTCACTGCTATTTACAAGCCTATGTCTAGGCGCCTCATGCGTGTCCGCGCAAGAGCATATACGTTTGGCACCAGGCGACGATAAAACCAACTATAGCCATGTCGACTATAGGACTGACTCCTTAAGCCTCGAGCAACGAATTGGGCGCCCGGCTAACTTATTAAAGATAGCGAGTAGTCAACAGTTAGGCCTTCCAAAGCTGATCGTTCCAAAAAATAATAAACCCGACAGCAGAAAAATTGCGCTGGGACGAAAGTTATTTTTTGACCGGCGGCTATCGCTCAACAAAACCATGTCCTGCGCTATGTGTCATGTGCCTGAACAAGGCTTCACCAACAATGAATTAGCCCGCCCAATCGGCTTTGAAGGGCGAGGCCTCAAACGAAATGCGCCGACCTTATTAAACGCTGCTCACTATACGCGCTTGTTCTTGGATCAACGCGAATTTAGTCTAGAACAACAAGTTTGGTCACCGTTGCTAGCCACCAATGAGATGAATAACCCTTCAATCGGCTACGTCGTTGAAACCGTGCGACAAGCAGATGATTATGCCGGCTTGTTTGAACAGGCTTTTAATACCCCGGTGAGCATGCAAAGCATCGGCTTGGCACTGGCCCAATATGAAAGAGCGCTGGTCTCGGGCGACTCCCGTTTTGATCGTTGGCTATACGCGCGAGATATCCAGGCACTCGATAGTCAAGAGATCCTTGGCTACCAATTATTTATCGGTAAGGCCGCCTGCTCAAGCTGTCATTTGATTCAAAAGGACCATGCTCTATTTAGCGACAATCAAACCCACAATACCGGAATTGGCTACCAAGACTCCATGCTTGGAACTTCACAGCCCATACAGGTGCAGCTAGCACCAGGCATTAGTGCTGAGATAGGCCAGGCTCGAATCGCGACCGTTAGCAACCTAAAACCAAATGACTTAGGCCGCTACGAAGTGACTTTAAACCCGAACGATCGTTGGCAATTTCGTACGCCCATTTTACGTAATGTCGCATTGACCGCACCCTATATGCACAACGGAGAACTGCTAAGTCTGGAAGACGTCATCGATTTTTATAACCTAGGCGGAATACCCAACGAATTACTTAGCCCGCTGATAAAACCATTAAACCTTAGCAAACAAGAGCGTGCATCATTAGTGGCTTTTCTTAAATCACTGACCGGCTCGAATGTAAAGACTCTGGTCTCAGACGCTTTTTCCGCGCCAATTGGTGACCCCAGTACAGCCTCTAAACGAAAATAAATTCGCATTAGGATGTACAATGCCAAGCCACTGGCGCACGGCTCATCGATGACCTTATAATGGCTAAAGTCCTATCTTTAACAACCCATCGATACACTTCCGTCGATAAAAAAGGCTTTTTGGCAATCACTTCAACTAACACGACGTCGAGGCAATCATGACAATACTTTATATAGGCTTATGTCTATTTTTCGGATTACATCTTTACAGCGCATTTCGTCCTCGCGCTGCTGGGTCGGACATTAGCAAACATGGGGAGAGGCAAAATACATGGGGTTGTATAGCCTTGTTTCCTTGCTGGGGTTTGTCGCGATAGTCTGGGGATATTCGCTGACTCAACCATCTGCTTATGTTTTCAATGGGGTAGAGAACGGCCGATCATTTATTCCTTGGCTGATGGTTCTGGCTTTGGTATTGCTGTGTGCATCACAATTGCCTACTGGTTATATAAAAAGGACGGCAAGGCACCCGATGTTATTGGCAGTCGCATTGTGGTCGGTGGCGCATTTAGTAGACGGTGCTGATTTACCACAAGCGGCCTTATTCGGATCGTTTCTACTTTATAGTTTGGTTGATCTAATCGCCGTTGCGCGGCGCGAAAAAGCAGACCAGAACCTAGTTCAAACACCCCACTGGCGTAATGATTTGTTTAGCGTGCTAGTAGCTGGTTTGGTGTACGCCATGCTAGTGAATGGCGTACATGAATGGTTATTTAGTGTTAGTCCTCTGGTTTTAACTTAATGTGTTAAACAAAATTGGATTCACCTTCGATGAGTAATGAGCTTGCTAGAAAAATGCCCGACAATCATAGTTTAGAAAGATAATTTGGACTTAATCAGAAGTTCCTTTAGGAAAATTAGTATGCAGCACGACCTACAAGTAAGCATTATAAAAGAATTAATGCGGCAACTGGACAAAGGCAAAAATAACGACGCCGGGGTGCAGTATCGCATGCCTACCTCATCTTATGTTTGCCCAGATTTGGCGGATAAGGAGTGGACTACTTTATTTCGCCAGCACCCACAGATGATTGGTCTTTCGGGTGATTTGCCTGAACCAGGCAGCTTCTTTACGATCGATGACTTTGGGGTTTCAGTTCTTGCCACACGCGACAAGCAAGGACAGTTTCATGCTTTTGTGAACGCATGCCGACATCGCGGGGCGCGAGTAGCCACTGAAGCGCAAGGCAAGCGTTCAGTATTCGTGTGTCCGTTTCACTCGTGGAGTTACACCTGCAAAGGAGACCTTGTCGGTGTTCCGCAGATGGACCAATTCGGTGAGATTGATAAAGCCGATTACGGCCTGCTAGCGCTGCCTGCGATCGAGCGCGAAGGCATGCTCTGGGTACATCCGCAACCCGATGGCAAGTTAGACATCGATGAATTGCTAGGCCCATTAGTCGAGGAGTTGGCTACCCACAATCTTAGTGAGTTGAAAAGTACGGCCAAAAAAACAATCGCAATGAACCTTAACTGGAAACTTGCAAACGACACCTTTGGTGAAACCTATCACTTCGCAAAACTACATAAAAATACCCTGGGCCAAGTCTATTATGGTGACAATTTGGCTTATCATGAATTTGGTCGTAACCACCGTTTTGTAACCGCTAACAAAACCATCGATGTTCTTCGAGATAAACCCGAAAGCGAATGGAAGCTTAACAATGTCGCTTTTGTAATCTATTATTTATTTCCCAATATCCAATTAGTTGTTACGCGCGGGTTGGTGAATATTGTGCGAATCTATCCAAACAAGAAAAATCCCGGGCGTTCAATTAGTCGAATAACATCCTATTTCACTCAGGACGCGCTGGATCTGATTGAAGTCACTGATGAAAAATCTATAATTACCCCCGATAAAGTCTATCAAGCTCGCAAACCAAACGATTTATTTACCCCTGAATCATCTATTGAGGTGTTTAGTAGTACCATCGAGCAAGAGGACTATGTGATGGGAGAACATCAGCAACGAAGTGCTGAGTCAGGCCTAATCACCCATTCCATATTGGGCCGCAATGAAGCACCCTTGCATCATTTTCATAATTCTTTTCGAGCCGCGCTGGGTATGTTGCCCCTAGAAAAAGTCAAATAGAACGCCGAGCAGCGGGCCATCCAGCGATTACTCTAGTTTGGATAGCGACTGCTCCTGTTATTGACGTATCACCGTTAAGCTCAAAACGATGATTACAAGATATAACGCGCGTAGTCTTCATTCTCTACGAGCTCATCTAAGTGTTTATTAACATAATCTTGATCAATCTTAACCTTATCACCAGAACGGTCGCTAGCCTCGAAGGAGATGGTTTCAAGTAATCGCTCTAACATGGTGTGAAGTCGGCGCGCACCGATATTTTCTGTACTCTCATTCACTTGCCAGGCTAACTCGGCAATTCTGCGGATGCCGTTTTCGGAGAAAGACAAAGCGACTTGTTCGGTCTTTAGCAAGGCTACGTATTGCTCTGCTAGCGATGCATCTGGCTCCGTAAGAATTCGGGTAAAGTCGTCCACGGTCAATGCGGCTAGTTCAACGCGTATCGGCATTCTGCCTTGTAGCTCAGGAATTAGATCGGATGGCTTCGACATTTGAAATGCACCCGAGCCAATAAACAGAATGTGATCGGTTTTTATCATGCCATATTTGGTTGATATGGTGCTGCCCTCAATTAAGGGTAGTAAATCTCGCTGTACGCCTTCGCGAGAAACGTCTGGGGTCTTGCCACCTTCTGAACGACCCA
>CAWUWF010000002.1:0-8279 GCA_963925935.1 uncultured Arenicella sp.
CATCAATTATCGAATGCGGCACTTGCCGTGCAAGCTATTGAGTCATTGTCGGGGACGTTTCCGGTTAACCATGATGAGATTGCCCGCGGTATTTCTGCTGCAAATCTGGCGGGGCGCTGCCAAATTGTTTCAAAATCGCCCTACATCGTGCTCGATGTTGCGCATAATGTGGATTCAATCGCTGGCTTGTTGGCATTCGTAGAGGGGTGGAGGGTTGAAGGACGAATTCATGCGGTTTGTGGAATGCTTGCCGATAAGCAAATAACCGAATCTCTTATTCAGTTGTTGCCGTTGGTTGATTTTTGGCATCTGGCCACTATCGATAACGAAAGGTCGGCAGAAGCGCAAGACATTCAGAACTTGTTACAACAAGGCTGGTGTGAGAATAGACAGAAATTATCAGCGCAAGATTCTAACAAGGAGTTAGGACCTGACTTTCGCAGTGAAACTTACGATACTGTTGTTGGTGCATTTCAAGCAGCTAGGCAGAAATCGCAAAGTGACGACTGTTTGATCATTTTTGGTTCGTTTTTCGTTGTAAGTGATATAATCGGCTTGCTCAATGAGTAGCTTGTTGATTAGAGTTAAAGTCATTCGTTTTAAAAAAGTTTCGACATTCATGTTAATTAATCTCGCTAAATTATAGAACTTCAAAAGATATCTAACGCCGTATGCCAAGCAATTCCCCATCTAAAGAAAGCACCCAGTCAGGCGAAGTGAGTTTCGTGTTGAAGCATCGAATCGTCGGTGCTGGAACTTTACTGTTTTTTGGCGCATTAGTTTTGCCGTGGTTATTGGGCGCCCCAACTGAAGCGGTTAAGTTGTCAGATGGTTTATTAATTCAGGCCGAACAAATTTCAGGGGTCATTGAGCAAAGTGATCAGCAAGCTGTTGAGCGGAAAAATTCAATGCCGGAACAAGAACAAATTTATATTTCCAAGATCACCCCGCTCGATGGTGATATTGTTAATGAGTCTAGTAATTCGAGCAATAGCGCAGCGAAAAGCCCATCAGCTAGCGATAGAATGGCTGGCAAAAATAAGTCGAATGACAGCCAGGCTACGCTCCAGAAAGTAGGGAATAGCTCAGGTTCTGCAGGTAAGCTGAAGGAGGACTCTTCAAAACCACCAGCAGCAAGCAGAGGTGCTGGCTCGGGCATTACTAAAGATGCTTCACCAGTCACTGCCGCCCCAAAGGTCGATGTTGGATGGGTGGTTCAAATTGGTGTCTTCACCGATAAGCGTGGCGCCACGAAGGTGGTTGATGATTTGCGAGGCAAGGGTTTTAATCCGTCGTCCAGCATCGTCGATACCAATCGTGGAAAAGCAACCGGAACCAGAATTTGGCTGGGGCCTTTTGCTCAACGGGTCGGCGCAGCAAAAGCAAAATCGCTATTAACCACTAAGACCGGTGAAACTGGTTTTATTAGGGCATACCCATAGGGAACCTATAAGTTTTCGATTTTGATTTTTAGTTACTTAATCAAAATCGCCGGTAGAAACATTTTATTTGAGATAGTTAGGGTAAAGATATGGGTGTATTTGATGTAATCCTAGGTGGGATATTTGTGGTTTCGATGTTGGTCGGCGTAATGCGCGGCTTTATTCGGGAGGCATTGTCGATCGCTTCTTGGATTCTGGCGATTTGGTTGGGTATTGCTTTTTGTGACCCGGCGGGCGAATTTATCGCGGGTTATTTCTCCATTCCGGCCGATGGTTTTAGGTCCGGGGCTGGTTTTGCCTTGGTCTTTATTGGAACCTTATTCGGGTTTTCGATAATCAGCTTTGGCATCAGCAAGCTGCTAGTAAAAGGTGCTATTAAGGGAACTGATAGAATCTTAGGTATTGGCTTTGGCATAGCGCGGGCTGCTGCAATTGTGGTTGCGGTGTTACTTGTTGGGCGTGGTATGGGAATGGAAAGTAGTGGCTGGTGGCAGGATTCTAAATACCTCGGTCACTTTGAACCGATTGCCAATTATGTAGAGACAATGCTACCGAGTAATTTGCAGAGTTCGGGCGAAGTTCTCGGCGAGAATCCAGTAGGCGCGGCAATCGAAAATGGAGCCGCGACTTTAGGTATTAAGCAAGCTCAGTGAGTCTGCATGCGAAGTGTT
This sequence comes from uncultured Arenicella sp., assembly GCA_963925935.1. GTDB lineage: Bacteria > Pseudomonadota > Gammaproteobacteria > Arenicellales > Arenicellaceae > Arenicella. Next base: position 2,114 of record CAWUWF010000002.1, read on the forward strand.
GAGAATTGTGACTTCACAGTGCATTTTTAAAATAATAAATAGGGTATCATTCGCGCCTCGGCCGGCTGGGATCAGGAATGGTTTTACTGATTAGCAGTTGCTTAATGACGCGATAACAATCTTGGATTGAGTTTATATGTGTGGTGTTTTGGGTATAGTAGGCAGATCATCTGTCAGTACTAGTCTCTACGACGGTTTAATGGTTCTCCAGCATCGAGGACAGGATGCAGCAGGTATTCTTACCTGTGATGAAAGCGGGGTGGTCAACCTTCGCAAACAAAACGGCTTGGTTAAGGATGTGTTCTTTACTCGGCATATGAAACGCTTAGAAGGTAATGTAGGAATAGCGCATTGCCGCTACCCAACAGCGGGTTCTAGCTCCCCAGCGGAAGCGCAGCCGTTTTACGTTAATTCACCTTTTGGTATCGCGCTTGCTCACAATGGGAATTTAACTAACGCTACCAAGCTACGTAAGCGTATTTTCAAAGATGATTTAAGGCATATAAACACCTCATCCGATTCTGAGATTTTATTAAATGTGTTTGCCCATGAAGTATATAATTCATTAGGCACTAAGCAATACCAATTAAGCAATGATCATTTATTTAAGGCGGTCGAAGGTGTGTTCAAAAGGTGTCGCGGTGGATACGCGGTGGTCGCCTTTGTGGTTGGCGTTGGCATTGTGGCATTTCGCGACAAAAACGGTATTCGACCTTTAATCTACGGGTATCGTGATACCGACCTCGGCAAGGAATATATGGTCGCATCAGAGAGTGTTGCCTTAGATAGTCAAGGCTACACAGTGATTGCTGATGTTAAGCCAGGCGAGGGCATAATCTTGCCTATAGACGGTGATATCGAAAAGCGAATGTGCGTCGAAGACGCTAAGTATGCACCGTGTATATTTGAGCAAGTATATCTGGCTCGACCCGATTCTATGATCGATGGGATCTCGGTTTATCGTACGCGTATGCGCATGGGTGAAAAGCTAGCAAATAAAGTAAAGAGAGAATGGCCAGATCATGATATCGATGTGGTGATTCCCATTCCAGACACAAGTCGTACATCTGCGCTTGAAATGTCACAGCACTTAGGGCTGCCATATCGCGAAGGCTTTATTAAAAATCGATACATTGGCCGAACCTTTATCATGCCCGGACAAGCGCAACGCAAAAAATCAGTTAGACAAAAACTGAACGCGATTGAGATTGAGTTTCGCGGTAAAAATGTATTATTAGTCGACGACTCCATTGTGCGCGGTACTACATCTAAACAGATTGTGCAGATGGCTCGTGATGCGGGTGCCAAAAACGTCTATTTTGCCTCAGCGGCTCCCCCTGTTCGATACCCGAATGTTTATGGTATTGATATGCCGTCAGCAGGTGAATTGATCGCAAATAATCGAACCGTAGAACAAATTCAGGAGATAATCGGAGCTGATGGGCTGATTTATCAGGACCTGAATGATTTAATAGACTCGGCTAGCGAGGGTAATCCTCAAATCACTGCGTTTGATACATCGTGCTTTAGCAAACACTATGTGACTGGCGATATAGATGATGATTATCTTTGTGGTTTAGAGATGGCTCGGAACGAGGGCGCTAAGAAAAAGAACAAGATGAAGCCGTCAAAAATGCGCGATGTTAGCCAGCTTTAACGTAGGTTTACGACATATTATTTTATGCATGATTCGATAAAGAAAAACTATAGACCTGCTACCTTGGCTGTAAGGGCAGGGCAGTTGCGCGGCTCCGAGCAGGAGCATAGTGAGCCAATCTACATGACGTCAAGTTTCGTGTTTGATAGTGCCGAACAAGCTGCAGCGCGTTTTTCATACCAGGAGCTCGGTAATGTTTATTCTCGATTCACAAACCCTACAGTCAGGACGTTCGAACAACGCCTAGCCGCATTAGAAGGCGGCCAATCTTGTGTCGCGACAGCGTCAGGAATGGCAGCAATGCTGACTATTTGTATGTCTGGTTTAAGAGCAGGAGATCACATCGTTTCATCGAGATCGATATTTGGTGCGAGTCAAATGTTACTCACCAACGTTCTCGCTAATTTTGGGGTAAATACCACTTTTGTGGATCTAACCGACCATGCTGCGTGGCGTTCGGCGATGACCGCACAAACCAAAATGGTGTTCTTTGAAACGCCCACTAATCCGCTTTGTGAGGTTGGTGATATTGCTGCGATTTCAGAGTTAGCACATCAGCATAACCCTGATATTAAAGTAGTCGTCGATAATTGTTTTTGTACCCCAGTGTTGCAGCGACCACTTGAGTTAGGGGCTGATGTAGTCATGCATTCGGCGACCAAGTTTATTGATGGGCAGGGCCGTTGTGTTGGAGGGGCAATTGTTGGTGATGAAGATTTTGTAGGCGATAAGGTATTCAGTTTTATGCGCACAGCGGGCCCCTCGATGAGCCCGTTTAACGCCTGGGTATTTGCTAAGGGTTTAGAGACCATGGCGCTGCGAGTAAATCAGGCTTGTGACAATGCTAATGTTCTCGCGCAATGGCTATCGGAACAGGGTCAGGTATCTAAAGTTTACTATCCAGGTTTGCCCGACCATCCCCAGTATCAGTTAGCCAAAACACAACAAAGCAAGTCCGGGGCCGTGGTGTCGTTTTCGTTGGCTGGCGGACAGGAAGCGGCATGGCGATTGATCAATAGCACTGAGTTACTTTCGATAACAGCTAATCTGGGTGATACGCGGACGACCATTACGCACCCTTATACGACCACTCATGCGCGATGGAGTGTCGCCGATAAAGGTGCGGCGGGTATTGGAGAAAGCTTGATACGTATTGCGGTTGGCTTAGAAGATGTACAAGACATTATTGATGACCTAAGTTTGTAAGTTTTCCTTAGTGGGCGTTTAGTGGGGCTTGTTGACTATGCCGCTAGCAAGCAGAGCATAATCCCAGCGCTTACTGTTTTTCAGTAATTGGGACTTCACCTTATAATCTAAGTTTATTTACTTCAATAAGTTGCGGTAAGTGGCTTGAGTGAATTAACGAGTTCTTTATTATCGTTTGGAAATGATGTGTCTGTATCCTGAAAATAGTCTTGTTTCATCGCACATTGGGCGCACATTTTCGATTATGATAAGTAATAGATCATAATTTTAGTGCTTTAGACCTTCAATGCCATGAAAATCATAGCTAGTTTTCTGTTTTTACTACTGATATTCCTTCAAATGCAGTTGTGGTTCGGCGGGCACGGCGTTTTTCAGCTATGGTCGCTAAATCGCGATATAGCGCAAGCGCAGAATAATAACGACTCATTAATGCGACGTAATGAGCGATTGCATGCTGAAGTAACAGAGCTGAAAGAGGGTAGAGAGGCATTGGAGGAACGTGCCCGAAGTCAACTGGGTTTTATTCGCGAAGGCGAGAAGTTTTATCGTGTAATCCCAAGCAAAGCCAGCAAAACACCTTAAGTAAATTACCTCTGCTTACTATTAATACCAATAGCCCCTAACTAACCGTTCTCGACTATCAATAGCCCTAACTAGCCGTTCTGACAGTGCTGGCTTTTCTGTCGGTTAGAGCCTGTATCTTTAGTCTGAAATCTCAGAATTTTCAATTGTTATTGCTTCGGTAGACGCGGTCAGAATGCTGGAAGTTTCCCCCCAGTCACCGAGTACATATCGGTTTCGTACTTGCCCATCAACTAGGTACTCGTGCTTTGCTTGGCGATGAGTATGGCCATGTATCATTTGTTTCACATTAAACTTGGTGAAGGTGTCGAGTACGGTTTGCTTGGTAACATCCATAATTTCCATGCTGATATTAGCCTTGTGTTGATGGCTTTGTTTGCGAGCTTCTAGGGCCGATTGGATGCGTTCAGGAATGGGTAGTGCTAGAAACTCCTTACGCCAGTCTTGGTTGGTCATCATTGCCTGACGAAACTGTTGGTGAGCAATATCGTCAGTGCACATGCTGTCCCCATGTAATATTAATGTTGGCTCGCCATATAGGTCCACCACAGTTTCATCATCCAGTATTTCGAAACCGCTTGCTTCGGTGAATTGTTGGCCAACCAAAAAGTCTCTATTACCAGCAATAAACACGCAAGGTATTTGCTCTGCCAGTTCGCGCATTGCGCGTAATACTGGTTCTGCGCCTATTAGAGGCGCAGCATCATCACCGATCCAGTATTCGAACAAATCACCCAGCAAATAAAGCTTGTCAGCGCTGCGTGCGGGGCCGGCCATAAAGGCTAAAAAAGCCTCGGTAATAGCAGGGCGTTCAGGGGTCAGATGTAGGTCAGAAATGAAGTAGCTATGCATTGTCGTCTATTCAAAAAGTTATTGGGGTATTCATAAAAGTGATGTTTTATATGTTATTGGCAGGATAGGCAAGGAAATACTGGGTTTAAGCACGTTTTAGGCAAGGCGAAGCTTAATAAAGCCACATTAAGAACTTTGTCTTTGGAGCGCTTACCGTTATAATTTCGATTCTTGAAACGGCCTTTATCCGGCCATATCCTAATCGAAATAACTCTTATTCTGTGCGCAATCAATAGCAGGCTTTTTTAGCTCAAAGACGGTTCGTTTAGAAACCATCGATGTGTTGAAAAGTATGCTGAAACACAGATTTTGAATTCGATTCGGGGCAAAAAAAATAATTGGGGATGGTGGTGCAGTTAACCGGAGCAGATATAGTTGTAAAGAGCCTCAAAGAAGAGGGCGTAGAGTATGTTTTTGGCTACCCTGGAGGGGCGGCGCTGCATATCTATGACGCTTTTCATCGCTTAGACGACGTTGAACATATTTTAGTTCGCCATGAGCAGGGTGCAACCCACGCGGCTGATGGTTATGCGCGTGCTACCGGCAAGCCTGGTGTGGTTCTGGTGACTTCGGGCCCAGGGATTACCAATGCTATAACTGGTATCGCGACCGCCTACATGGACTCTATCCCGATGGTAGTGTTATCTGGGCAGGTAATGCGATCGTTGATCGGCTATGACGCTTTCCAGGAGATAGATGCTATAGGGATTAGTCGCCCATGCGTAAAACACAATTTCTTAATTCAGAACGTAGAAGATATAGCCGGGACAATTAAAAAGGCGTTTCACGTTGCGACCACTGGCCGACCGGGCCCTGTTCTAATTGACATACCTAAGGACATCACTGCCCAAGTCACCGAATTCATCTATCCCAAAAGTGTTGAGATGCGTTCGTTTCCGCCAGTACCAAAGGCGCAACCAAACGAAATAGTTACGGCCATTGAGGCTGTGTTAAATGCCAAAAAACCAATCGTTTATGCTGGCGGTGGTGTGGTTTTGGCTAATGCACAAGAGGAGTTGAGAGAGTTTGTCAAAGCTCTGAAATTCCCGTGTACCAATACCTTGATGGGTTTAGGCGCTTACCCCCATGACGACGAGTTGTTTGTAGGCATGCTAGGAATGCATGGCACCTATGAATCCAATAAAGCGATGTATGAGTCGGATCTGATTATTGCAATCGGCGCTCGGTTCGATGACCGTATTACGGGTACTCTGGATGACTTCGCGCCGAATGCGAAAGTTTTACACATTGATATTGATCCATCAGTGATCGATAAAAACATCAAATCCGATATTGCGATCATTGGTGATGCAAAACACACTTTGCAAATGCTGAATCAAGAATTGAAGCGTCGAATTAAAGACGTCAATTTTGGTTTGACACAAGGCTGGTGGGCGCAAATACAAAAGTGGCGAAGCGTCGACAGTTACCGCTATGAGCATAGTGATACGGTAATTAAACCGCAGTTTGTTGTTCAGAAGCTACATGAGGTCACCGGAGGCGAAGCTTATGTGACTTCTGATGTAGGTCAACATCAAATGTTCGCTGCACAATTTTATGGTTTCTCAGATACTCATAAATGGATTAATTCAGGTGGCTTAGGCACCATGGGATTTGGCCTGCCGGCTGCGATGGGCGTTAAATTCGCACATCCCAACGCTGATGTAGCATGCATTACCGGTGAAGGAAGTATCCAGATGTGCATCCAGGAATTGGCTACCTGTAAGCAGTATGATTTGCCCATCAAGGTTATCAATCTGAATAACCGATATCTTGGAATGGTTCGTCAATGGCAGGAGTTTAATTACGAAAGCCGTTATTCAAATTCCTACATGGATGCATTACCAGACTTTGTAAAACTGGCAGAGG
>CAWUWF010000003.1:0-19579 GCA_963925935.1 uncultured Arenicella sp.
AGAACGAGCTTGAAGTGGTTGAAGGTATGCAGTTTGATCGTGGTTATTTGTCACCGTACTTTGCTAACAAGCAAGACACCATGACTGCTGATCTTGAGAGCCCACTTGTTTTGCTACATGACAAGAAAATCTCAAACATCCGTGATCTTCTTCCAACTCTGGAAGCCGTTGCTAAAGCGGGTCGTCCTTTGTTAATCATCGCTGAAGACGTAGAAGGCGAAGCGCTTGCTACTTTGGTTGTCAATAACATTCGCGGTATCGTTAAAGTATGTGCTGTTAAAGCACCTGGTTTTGGCGATCGTCGTAAAGCAATGTTAGAAGACATTGCGGTATTGACCGGTGGTAAAGTAGTTTCTGAAGAAATCGGCATGAGTTTAGAAAGCATCACTTTAGATGACCTAGGTTCTGCGAAACGTATTCAAATCACTAAAGAAAACAGCACTATCATTGATGGTTCTGGCGCTCCTGCTGATATCGAATCACGAGTTAATCAAATTCGTGCTCAAATCGAAGAATCTTCTTCAGACTACGACAAAGAGAAAATGCAAGAACGTGTGGCTAAATTGGCCGGCGGCGTTGCATTGATCAAAGTTGGCGCAGCCACTGAAGTCGAAATGAAAGAGAAGAAAGCACGTGTTGAAGACGCATTGCATGCGACTCGCGCAGCGGTTGAAGAAGGCGTAGTACCTGGCGGCGGTGTTGCTTTTGTTCGTACCATGGACGCGGTTGCTGCAGTTAAAGGTGATAACGCAGATCAAGACGCTGGTATCAAAGCGATCATGAAGGCGATTGAATCTCCACTTCGTCAAATCGTAGATAACGGCGGCGACGATGCTTCTGTTGTACTTAACGAAGTTCGTAACCACAAAGGTACTTTCGGCTACAACGCCGGTACTGGTGAGTACGGCGACATGATCGAAATGGGTATTCTTGACCCAACTAAAGTAACGCGTACAGCGCTACAACATGCAGCGTCTATTGCTAGCTTGATTATCACTACTGAAGCGATGATCACCGATGCACCACAAGACGCCGCTGCTCCAGGCATGCCTGATATGGGCGGAATGGGCGGAATGGGCGGCATGATGTAAGTAAGCTACCCGCTTAAAGCTTAAAAGCCCCGTTATTGAAAAATAGCGGGGCTTTTTTTTTGAGTAATTTTAAGGGTCAGGTACAGCGCTAGACTGATTTGACTATACAGGTAATTGTCGGCATCCCTTGCTACTGGCATTAATCATAATTGTGCTTGCTAAAGTTGTTTAAAACCTAGATTGTGCGTTACACCATTTTATTTTCGCATGCCCTTTGGTGCTAGATTCGAACGCGAGTTTTGTATAATTGGGCAACGATCTATATATTGTTTAATATGAAATCAAAGATCATAAATTTTGGGTCAATTAATATTGATCATGTCTACCGAGTGCCACACTTCGTTAAACCGGGCGAAACATTATTGAGTCTGGATCTAGTGACTGGCCTAGGTGGAAAGGGAGCCAATCAATCAGCCGCCATAGCGCGCGCAGGAGTATCGGTGGCGCATGTAGGCAGGCTTTCCAAGGTCGACCTATGGGCAGTAGAGCTGCTGGCCTCAATGGGGGTGAATACCGATCACATAGAACTTGTCGAAGGCGCCAGCGGCCATGCCATTATTCAGGTAGATACGCACGGTGAAAACGCGATAGTGTTGCATGGTGGGGCAAATCAAAGTTTTTCGATAGCAGATATCGAGGCGGTTTTAAATCACAATCAACAGGCAAGCCATTTGCTGATGCAGAACGAAACCAATTTGCTCGCTGAGGTTTTTGAGCTTGCGCATGCAAAGGGAATGAAGCTGGTGCTAAACCCTGCTCCAATGACCGACGAGATTAAAGACCTACCGTTAGCTAAATTAGACACCTTGATTGTCAACCAAGGAGAAGCAGAAGCTCTTTGCGGCGCAGCAGACATTGACCAGATTATTAAGCAAATGATAGCCCTCGCGCCACACACCCGAGTCGTCGTCACATTGGGCGGTGATGGCGCGATCTTGCTGGTCAATGGCGAGGTTACGCCTATCAAAAGCCCAAGCGTTGATGTTGTTGACACAACGGGGGCAGGTGATACCTTTGTGGGATACTTTTTGGCTGGTGTGGTAGAAGGAATGAACGACCATGATGCACTCCAGAGGGCTTGTCTAGCCGCGTCGATCGCGGTTACTCGCCAGGGCGCCATCATGGCTATTCCTGATATATCAGAAGTTAATCGCTAGCAAGGGTTCAACTGTTGGTGCCCGGCCTGCACCATGCGGCTAAGGGCGTGAGCCGGGAGCGAAAGTTTTGTCACGAAATAGATTTTTGCTTGCAATAAACTACCCCGCTGTTGGCCATGGGGTATTAAATTTAGACCAACCTTATTAGGAAGAATATGCAAAATATTATTATTGATACGGACCCAGGTGTCGATGACGCACAGGCTATTGCCTTTGCCATCGCCCACCCAGAAATCAACTTGCTCGGTCTAACCACCGTGTTCGGCAATGCTACAATTGACATTACTACTGGTAATGCACTGACACTACTTGAGCTATTCGGTCGCCCTGATATACCGGTAGCGCAAGGTGCGTCACAGCCTTTAGTACAACAGCGAATGGCTTCGCCAGATTTTGTACATGGTGCAGACGGCATGGGTAATTTGAATCTAGCCGCAGCTAGTGGCCGCGCGATCGACGAAACAGCTGCCGAATTTATAGTTCGTACCGTAGCTGCTCAACCCGGTGAGGTATCACTTGTTGCTATTGGCCCATTAACCAATATTGCAGAGGCACTGGCACTGGATCCATCACTGCCAAGCAAAACAAAAGAATTGGTGATTATGGGTGGTGCCGTGGACGAGCCAGGCAATGTCTCGCCGGTAGCAGAGGCGAACTTTTTAGGTGACCCGCATGCTGCTGACATCGTATTCTCTGTAGATTGGCCAGCCACCATAATTGGCCTTGACGTGACCCATCGAACACTACTGCGCGATCGTGATTTTGCAGAGCTGCGAGATCATGCCAAGGGTACCGGGCGTCTGCTCTGGGATAGCAGTCGCTTCTACATTGATTTTTATTCAACAGCGCGCGATCTTTCCGGTGATGATGAGCGATCATGCGCTATGCATGATGCTAGTACTGTGGTCTATTTATTGGAACGTGATGCATTTAAGTGTGTATCCGGCCCCGCCCGAGTCGTTAATGACGGTGTTGCGGTAGGCCAATTGATTGTCGATCGCGAAGGGCACGAATATCCGCTACCGCATTGGCAAAACCGGCCAGCAGTTCGGGTTGCTATGAAGGTCGATTCTGAGCGGGTTCGAAAAACTTTTATAGATACCATAGTCGAGTACGCCTTAGTTTAGTATCGTGGCTATGACCGACTTAGCCGAATTTTATTTTCTGCTTGGCAAGGTCGGGCATGTTGCTCAAATTAGAGAGAGGCATGAGGTTTTTTTGGAACAGATAAAGCGTCTAAGAGGTAACAGGTGCAACAAGTTAATTTTTTATTAGATGATGAATCCGTATCCCTAAAGCAGATCGACCCGAAAATGTCGGTGTTGGATTTTCTGCGCCTAGAACGGGGTCTTGTCGGAACCAAAGAAGGCTGCGCTTCTGGTGATTGTGGCGCGTGTACCGTGGTGTTGGCTGAAGGCCAAGGCGAGAGTCTAAGCTATCAGGCTGTGAATGCCTGCATTACACCCGTAGCAACCTTGCACGCCAAACAGTTGATAACCGTTGAGCACTTAAAGCAGGACCAACAGTTACATAAAGTTCAGCAAGCTATGGTTGACTTCCACGGTTCCCAATGCGGGTTTTGCACACCCGGGTTTATAATGTCGATGTTTGCTTACGATAAAAACCATGTCAGCAAAGATTCAGCAGAATCACGTCACGACATAATGGAGGCATTGGGAGGTAATCTCTGTCGGTGTACCGGCTATCGGCCAATTATTGATGCAGCTTCTTCTCTACACGCTACGCCTAGTGAAGATCAATTTAGCCAAAACCAAGCAGCAACCTTGGCAAAACTATCGGCTATTTCAAAAGCCGATGTGGGCTTGGAGTTTGATGATCATGGGCAGCTCAAAAAATATTTCGCGCCCAGCACCCTAGACAGTCTGGCGGACATTCTTAAACAGTACCCGAGCGCTCGCTTACTGGCTGGTGGCACCGACCTGTGTCTCGAATTTACCCAATCGTTAAAGGATGTCGATGTCCTCGTTTACTTGGGCCGCGTCGCTGAACTCACAGCCATTAGTGAAACGCAATCGAGTATCGAACTTGGTGCCGCGGTTAGCTATAGCCGTGCCACGGGAATACTCTTGGCACACTTTCCAAGCTTGCAAGAGTTGCTAGATCGCTTAGGTTCTCGGCAGGTGCGCAATCAGGGAACGATTGGCGGTAATGTCGCCAACGCCTCGCCCATTGGTGATATGCCGCCAGTTTTGATTGCCCTCGGTGCAGAGCTGGTTTTGCGCAAACAAACGCAAACACGACGTATCGCGGTGGAGGACTATTTCATCTCATACAAGTTAACCCGCCTAACAAAGGGTGAGATTATCGAATCTATTTCAATTCCTAAGCCTGATCCTGAAAGCCTTTTTCGCGCTTACAAGATTAGTAAGCGCATGGAAGATGATATTTCAGCAAGCTGCGTGGCAATCAAAATCAAACTTGATGCCGGCGTTGTAGCGCAAGCCCGTATTGCCTTCGGCGGCATGGCCGAAATTCCAAAACGCGCGAAGCATGTCGAAGCGGCCTTGATTGGCCAAGCTTGGACTCTGGATACCATTAACGCTGCACAATCAGCGCTGGAAAAAGACTATCACCCGATCAGTGATTTTCGTGCGTCGGCGGACTATCGCCTACAAGTATCGAAGAATCTATTGCAGCGATTTTATTTGGAGTTTTCGTCACAGAAAAATCAATCGCTATCGGCTGCGCAGCTAAGGGTGACGCATTATGCGTAGTCTTCCAAAAGCGGCCGACTTAGGTAAGGGCAGCAGTGCTGGTTGGGCTGGGTCTAACGTAAAGCATGAAAGCGCGTATAAGCACGTTAGTGGTGAAGCGCTGTATGTAGACGACATCCCAACACCAAGTGACACTCTGCATGCCTATGCCGGTTTTAGTGCCATTGCGCGAGGCAAGATAAAGTCAATAAGCCTGACTAAAGTAGAGAACGCGCCAGGCGTTGTCAGTGTGTTGCGCTTAGCCGATGTGCCGGGGCATACCGATATAGGCGCGGTGTTTGCTGGCGATCCAATATTGTTAGATGAGGGCGGTGAAGTTGAGTTTTACGGGCAAGCAATATTCGCAGTCGCGGCATCAAGTTATGATGCAGCACGCAAGGCAGCATTGTTGGCCGAAATAGAATATTTACCGCTGCAAGCCGATCTAAACATTGAACAAGGCTTAGCAAAACAGAGTTTCGTTCGCCCCAGTCATACCCAGGCTCGAGGTGACGCACAAGCCGCTCTTACTAACGCTGAGCACACCCTCAAAGGAGAGCTTCAGATTGGTGGCCAAGAGCATATGTATTTGGAGGGCCAAGTGTCGTTGGCGGTGCCAGCCGAAGATGGTGGTATTGTGCTCTACACGTCTACCCAAAACCCCAGTGAAGCGCAGAAATTAGTTGCCGAGGTATTGGCTATACCGATGCATCTTGTGACCGTAGAAACGCGGCGCATGGGTGGCGGCTTTGGCGGTAAGGAGACCAGCGGCAATCAATGGGGTTGTATTGCAGCATTATTAGCCAACAAAACCGGTCGCCCCGTAAAGATGCGTTTAGCGCGAGCCGACGACATTATATCGACGGGTAAGCGTCACCACTTTCTGAGTAGATATGAAGTGGGCTTTGATAGCATGGGGCGAATTCAAGGCTTGGATCTGGAGTTGTCCGGAGGCTGTGGCATGTCACCCGACTTATCCGATGCGATAGTTGACCGAGCCATGTTTCATGCAGACAACGCTTACTATTTGAGTAATGCAAAGATAGTTGGCCACAGAGTTAAAACCCATACGGTTTCCAATGTTGCGTTTCGGGGGTTTGGTGGCCCTCAAGGAATTCTGGCAACTGAAAATATTATTGATGGAATTGCATATAAACTAGGCCTAGATCCTTTAGACGTGCGCAAAGCGAACCTCTATAGCGCCGACCCAGATACCAGCGACCTATCGAGCACTGAGCAAAACCGGGATACGACCCACTATGGGCAGAAAATAGAAAATCATATTTTGGCTGGTTTAATCGAGCGCTTAGAGCAGACCTCAAATTATCGCCAGCGGCGTAAAGACATCATCGAATTCAACGCTCAAAGCCCGGTGCTTAAAAAGGGTATTGCCCTGACGCCGGTTAAATTTGGTATTTCGTTTACTTCCGCGCACCTCAATCAAGCCGGCGCATTGGTGCACATATACACCGATGGCAGTATCTTGCTGAATCACGGCGGCACTGAAATGGGCCAAGGTTTGTTCACCAAGGTCGCGCAAGTAGTTGCGCGCGAATTGCGGGTGGATATCGATCGTATTTACTGTAATGCGACACGTACCGACAAAGTACCGAATACGTCACCAACTGCGGCATCATCAGGCACTGACCTAAATGGGATGGCTGCGTGCAATGCGGTACAGAAATTAAAAGCACGAATGATCAAATTTGCCAGCGAACACTTTGGCGTGGAGCAAGCGAGCGTACGATTTGTTGACAACCAGGTGTTGGTCGGGCAAGGCGATAAGGAGCAACGATTCGAGTTCGCTGAATTTGTTCAGCTTGCGTATATGAATCGCATTCCCCTATCCGCCACAGGTTTTTACAAAACACCGAAAATATTCTATCAGCGAGATAAAGCACAAGGCCGACCTTTTTTGTATTTTGCTAATGGTGCCGCCGTTTCAGAGGTTCTAATTGATACCCTCAGTGGCGAATATAAAGTACTGCAAGTTGATATTTGTCAGGACGTCGGCGATAGCTTAAACCCAGCAATTGATATCGGTCAGATTGAAGGCGCATTTATTCAAGGCATGGGTTGGCTCACTACTGAGGAATTGGTCTGGGGCGACGATGGGCGTCTGCAAACCAATAATCCGGCGTCTTATAAAATTCCTGCGATTGGCGACACCCCGCCTATTTTCAATGTGGAACTGTTGCCTGATAGCCCTAATGTTGAAGCAACTATCTATCACTCTAAAGCGGTGGGTGAGCCACCATTAATGTTGGCTATATCGGTTTGGTGTGCAATCCGTGACGCGGTGGCCAGTGTGAGTGATTATAAACAATCGCCGAAACTCAATGCGCCGGCCACTCCAGAACGAGTACTCGCAGCGTGTCAGTCAATGGCGGCGGATCAATAGGCGCAATAATATGCTTAACGACACAATTGATGCGAAATCTGAATGGCAGCAAGCGGTCGCTTGGTTGGCCAAAAATCATCTGCCCTATGTATTGCTTACATTGCTAGGCGTACAGGGTTCAACACCGCGCGACAACGGCACCAAAATGGTGATCGCTGATCTAAATGGAGAGCAAGTGGTGTGGGGTACTATCGGTGGTGGACGCTTTGAATTTAAGGTGACGGACATGGCTCGGCAGATGTTAAACGAAGGCCGCTTTTCGCAACACATTGAACACGTACCCTTAGGCGCGAATCTGGGTCAATGCTGTGGTGGTCGTACATCGGTTTTGTTAGAGAGCTTTGCTGGCGCAGAAATGACAATTGCTCTATTTGGTGCTGGCCACGTAGGGCGGGCTTTGGCAAATATCTTGTCAGAGCTACCGTGTCGATTACATTGGGTAGACAGCCGAGCCAGTGAATTCCCGGAGGTGGTCGCCAGCAATACGATTAAGCATGTCGTTGATGACATTAAACAGGTGGTCGCTAAGTTGCCAGCCCAAAGTTACTATTTAGTGATGACGCATGAACATGCGCTTGATTTTGAAGTCATTGAACAAGCGCTAAAACGCGAAGACGCGCGCTATATAGGGCTGATTGGCTCGCAAACGAAATGGCGTCGCTTCCAACGTCGCTTTACCGATCATGGCTATCATCCTAGCTGGTCTAAACCAGTCAACTGCCCAATCGGTTTGTCACAGGTGCCAGGTAAGCGACCGATGGAAGTTGCGGTCTCGATCGCCGCTCAGTTAATCGCAGAGCATCATTCAAGCAAAGACTCTTCAAACCAACAGAAAGGAATTTCTTGGCGTGATTTGAAGCCGGTTTCGGAACAATTGGACGAGGCTTTTGCCGAGGCTAAATTGTTAGAGTATAGTTGAGCGCGGTTTAATATTAGCCGCTTACTCAAACCGCTAATTGCTCGTAGAGACCTTAGTCTTGATAGATTGGCAATTGCCGAACACGCGTGATTTTCAAATCACCAAAGCCTTGCGGTAACCGTAAAATTGCCCACCAACGCTTAGAAAAATTATTACAGGAGTCAAAATGAGCCAAATCACTACCCATATTTTGGATACCGCAGTTGGGCGCCCAGCAGAAAATGTTGAGGCCGTGTTGTATAGGTATAAAGATGAAGAGTGGCTTGAGTTAGGCCGAGGTAACACTGACGAAGATGGTCGCGTAGCTAATCTATACCCCTCTGAGGACTCGCTTCCGAAAGGCATCTATCGTATAAATTTCGATACTACCGCCTATTTCGAAGCTATAAACGTTGCTGCGTTCTATCCGTCTGTGGACATTCAATTTAACGTTGAGGGCGATGGCCAGCACTACCATATCCCACTATTGCTCTCTCCCTTTGCTTACTCCACGTATCGCGGTAGCTAGTCGCCCGGCCAAATCAACTTGCTAAATAGGGGGTTATGTCGGCTTTTAATCGCATTGTGTAACTTGTTTTTTTAGTTAAATTAGAATACTGTTTAAAAAAACAGTATTCTAATTTAACTATGCGCTTATTCATTGCCGAAAAACCCAGCCTTGGGCGTGCTATTGCCGATGTGTTGCCCAAGCCGCTTCTGAAGAAGGACGGTTTTATCGTTGCCGCAAATGGCGACACGGTGAGTTGGTGCATTGGCCACCTCTTGGAGCAGGTTGAACCGCAGGTGTATAACCCCAACTACAAGAAATGGTCGCATGAGCACTTGCCGATTATTCCTGATAAATGGCAACTGACGGCCAAGAAGAAAACATCGAAGCAGTTGCGGGTGCTGGGAAAGCTGGTTAAGCAGGCGGACCAATTGGTGCACGCTGGAGACCCCGATCGTGAAGGGCAGCTATTAGTCGACGAAGTCATTAATTTTTTAGGCGTAAGCCAAGCTAAAACGGCGGCGGTTCAACGCTGTTTGATAAGCGATTTGAACTCCAAGGCAGTTAAGCGTGCAATCTCAACGCTTCGGTCAAATCGCGACTTCATTCCGCTCTCTACGTCGGCCTTAGCAAGGTCTAGGGCCGATTGGCTATATGGTATTAATCTTACCCGCGCTTATACATTACAGGGTCAAAAGGCGGGTTATAATGGGGTTCTGTCGGTGGGCCGGGTACAAACACCGGTGTTAGGTTTGGTGGTGCGCAGAGATCAGGCTATCGATTGTTTTGTAAGCCAGTCATTCTATGAAGTCTGGGCTAATCTGGAAACCCAAACTGGGGAAGTGTTTCGGGCTAAATGGCAGCCAAGTAAGGAATGCCAATCGTTTCTTGACCCACAAGGTCGCAACCTCTCAAAGCCCCTGGCTGAGAATGTGGCGGGCCGTATTAGCCATCAACCGGCCGTGGTTAATAAACTGCAACGAGATTCCAAGAAGCTAGCACCGCCCTTGCCGTTTAATCTGTCCGGCTTGCAAATTGAAGCCAGCAAAGCATTTGGTTTAAGCGCTCAGCAAGTACTTGATATTTGCCAAGGCTTATACGAACGCCATAAACTAATAACTTACCCGCGCTCAGATTGTCGCTATCTACCTAAAGATCACTTTAGTGAGGCCAAACTAGTGGTGAACGCTGTTCAGTCAAACTCAGGAATGAGCACTGCCTTTACAGCCGTATTGGGTGCTGGCAGTGAAGGCGCTGGGCTGTTAGATTTGAAGCTCAAAAATCGGGCATGGAATGATTCTAAGATCAGCGCTCATCATGCGATCATCCCGACCCAAAAAAAACTCAGCACGGCGAAGTTAGCAACCGCGCTTAGAGCCGATGAAGAGAAGGTCTACCGACTAATTTGTCGAAACTATATTGCTCAATTTTTACCCCAACATGAATATTATGCTGTTCAAGCCGAAGTCGGCATCGATACGGGTGTGTTTGTAGCGAAAGCCAAAGAGCCAATTGCCTTAGGCTGGAAGGCGCTGTTCCCAACCTCAAGCTCTAAGCAAGACAGTGACGATGACCTGCAGCAAAAGATCCCTAGCCTACAGGTCGGCCAATCGTTAAAGTCGTTGCAGGCCAGTCTAGTTGACAAGAATACCTCGCCGCCAAAGCCTTATACCGATGCTACCCTACTGGGCGCAATGACTGGTATAAGCGCCCATGTCACCGACACCCAGCTTAAGAAAATTCTGCGTGAGACTGATGGTTTAGGAACGGACGCAACCCGCGCGGGAATTATTGAGTTGCTATTCAAGCGTGGTTATTTACGCAGGCAAGGCAAAACTATATTTTCAACGCCAACCGGGCAAGCGCTGGTAAAGGCATTACCTTCAGTGGCAACCCATCCTGATTTAACTGCGCTCTGGGAGTCACAGTTATCGGCTATTCACGACGGTACGGGCAGTTATCAAGAGCTGATGGTGCCATTGCAAGCGCAATTAACGTTGATGGTGGGTGAAAGCCGCAGCGTCATCCCTCAAGGCTTGAGAGGTTTAGGAGGCAAGCCGGCTTATCGAAAAAAAGGCAAACGAAAATCATCGCGACCACAAGCGAAAGCTTAGCTTCGCGTCATCGCAATAGCTTAGCATCAAGCACCCCGCGGCTAAGGAATCTAGCCGATAAAGCGCCCGCGGTCCCCCGGCGTTTAGCCGATAAAAAGCCCAGCCATAGTCGCTGACAACATCGTTACTAGGGTGCCGCCCAACATCGACTTAAACCCAGTGCGGGCGATATCATCTTTACGTTCTGGAACCAATGCGCTAATCCCACCTACTTGAATGCCAATAGCGACTAAGCCGCTAAAGCCGCAAAGCGCGAAGGTAGCGACCGCCCTTGATTTTTCTGACAGGGTATCGGAGATTGTGATCAGCTCGTTGTAGGCCAAAAATTCGCCCAAGAATATCTTAGTCCCTAGTAGGTTTCCTACTTGCATGCTTTCTTGCCAACTTGCACCGATTAAAAAAGCCAAAGGCGCGAATAACCAGCCCAAAATACGTTGCAGGGTTAGCGGGGCATCCCCCACGCTCGGTACCAAGCCGAGAATCATGTTTATCAGCGTTGCAATGCAGATAAATGCAATAAGCATGGCCACAACATTGGCCGCAAGAATAAGTCCCTCGGTGGCACCGCGGGTCATCGCTTGAAATAAATTCACATCCTGCGATTTCATGTGCAGGGTATTGCTGCCAATGGTCTTTGGGATCTCAGTCTCGGGCAGTAGTATTTTTGCCACCATCAGCGAAGCTGGCGCTGACATGATTGATGCGGTTATTAAATAATCTGGGTCGATACCCATTCCGACATAGACCGCTAGCATCCCGCCGCTGATGGTGGCCATGCCGCCGACCATCATCGACATGATTTCAGAGCGCGTCATGCTTGGGATATAGGGCTTTATCATAAGCGGTGCTTCCGTGTTGCCAATGAAAACATTGGCACAGGCAGCCACTGATTCTGCACCAGATACTGGCAGAACTAGGTTAATCAACTTAGCCATGCCTCGGACTAATATTTGAATAATTCCAAGGTGGAATAGCAGGGCCATCAACGTTGACAGAAATATAATGGTCGGCGGGATGGTGAATGCGACGAAGTGTTCTTGGTAGCCACTGCCGAAGACAAATTCTGCGCCGGTGCTGGAGATTTGCACAACCGCGGTAACGCCGGCGCTTATTTTTTGTAGTAGCAGACGGCCGACGCCATTGCCCAGAATAAGAAATGCCAATGAAAATTGAATTCCAAGGCCGATGAATACCGGTCGCCATTTAATATTTTTACGATCGGATGAGAGCAACCAACACAATAGTAATAATAGGCTAATACCAATTACGGCTCTTACAATATCAATCATTTAGTGTCCTAGCTTGATGCATTTTTGTGATTACTACCAACGGTCTCTTGCTGACATGCCGCCATCAACAATAAGGTTGGTGCCGTTTATCCACTTTGCTGCAGGTGATAGCAAGAAGCAGATTGCCTTGGCCACATCTTCCGCTGCACCTAAAGTTTGCAGTGGACATCGCTGTGTCCAACGCCCGTAACCATCGGGCCAGTCTTGTTCAAGCCCGGGTCTATTTATAAGCCCGGGAGAGACTGAATTAACCCGAATTTGTTGGCCTGCCATTTCACCAGCAACCGCCTTAGTTAGCATTAACATGCCAGCCTTACTCGCCGCGTAATGGCTGTGGCCGTTTGCCGGATCTATTCCTTCGATAGAGGCAACGTTAACGATTGCTCGATCACCGGTATTTTCGCTAAGCTCACAAAACGCATGGATTAACGAAAAAACCGAATCTTGGTTGACTGTCATCATCTTCCGCCAATCGTCTAAACTCATCTCTGAGAAGCTTTGCACATCTTGTCGCGCCGCCATATTAACCAGCATATTTGGGTAGCCATGGGTGTCTTTCGTGCTCGCGAAAAGATGAGCGATGGAGTCTGCTTGGCTTAGGTCTGCTGTTAAACAATGACCATCGCCACCAGCATCGCGAATTTCACTCAGTACTGCTTGTGCCTTTTTCTCTGAACGATGGTAATGCAAAAAAACGAATGCGCCTGCCTCTGCTAGCATTTTGGCAGTGGTAGCGCCGATGCCCCCACTTGCTCCGGTAATTAGTACCCTTGCATGTGCGAGTGAGAAAGAATCTGAATACGCTGCGCTGGTCATTTATTTAAATCCTATTTTGGTCCAGATCAATCCGTTCAATGATAATCGGCAGGGCCTGGGTGATTTTCTGTGCCGATATAGCGGCGTTCTCCATTACCTCCTCAATAGAGTCTGGCTGCTGATCTTCACCGCCGGTCGCGCTATTGGTGATCGCGGCTAGGGCTAACACATGCATCCCGCAATGTACCGCAGCAATGGTTTCCATCACTAAAGACATACCAATCGCGTCAGCCCCGGCCAAGCGGAAGAAGCGTCGCTCCGCTGAGGTCTCAAGCTCAGGCCCAAACACGCCCGCATAGATTCCGTTGCGCAAAGTGATCGCCTTTTGTTTAAACACAGTTTCAGCGATTGCGCATAGAGAGCGGTTATAGGCTTGGCTCATATCAGGAAAACGCAGCCCAATTGAATCATCATTATCGCCGATCAAGGGACTAGCGCCGGTAAAGTTAATGTGGTCATTCACTAGCATTACGTCGCCTGGACAAAACCCAGGATTCAATGCCCCAACGGCATTGGTCATGATGATGTGCTTGGCACCCATTTTACCAGCCAAACGGACAGGTATCGCGGCTTGTTGGGCCGTCCAGCCTTCATACATATGCAAGCGGCCCTCAAAAATAACCAACTTTTTGCCCTGATGACGCGCAATGTGAAGGCAGCCTTTATGCCCAGGGGCGGTGCTATGCGGGAAGCCCTCGAGTTGTTGGTAGTTAATCGACTGAAGAATTTCGAACGAATCCAATAACTGGTTTAAGCCGCTGCCTAAGATAATTGCGATGTCTGCTTGGTAAGCATCGGGAGCTAACCTCTGAAGAGAGGCGAAAGAATTGTTTATTTCGGGCATGGTTTCAATTTAATGGTACTTTTTATAGGTTGTATTCAGGCTGAGCAATTTTATGATGAAATCACTATCGCAGTATAGTGGATGTGAGCGCAGCATAACTCGACGCGCCAATAAAATGACTAAAACTGATCCACTTTTCGCTACAAGACTAACTAATAGCCCCCAATATCTGCACCTTGTGACTCAATTGGCGAATTTTCAAGTTATTTTTCTTTCACCCTTGAGTTATGCTGTGGCCCAATATGCCAGAACTGGCAATCTAATGACAAAATTTCCCCTATGACCCAAGATGTAGATGATCGTGCAAGCAGGATGTCTGCTCTGATACCTGGCTTTCTAAATTTAGATGCTCAAGCTTCGTGCGGCTCAGGAAAACCGCAAACCAACATTCCTGAGCGTTATTTCACTGAGCGTCTATACGCGTCTGAATACATTAATGATGAGGTGATTCCTGATTTCTCCTTAGCACGTTGTCGTGTTGAACCCGGTGTGACGACGCAGTTACACAGTCTGTCAGTAGATGAGTGGTATGTTATTGAAAGTGGTGAAGGTAAAATGCAACTGGGTTCACAAGAGAAACACATTACAGCGGGTGCAATAGTGCAAATACCCAGGGGTGTTAATCAGCGTATACATAACACAGGAGCACAGGACTTGATCTTTTTCTGTGTTTGTACACCTCGTTTTACCCCAGAAACGTATTCTACCGACGAATAAATCGACTCTTGAGCTCTAATACAGTCACAAAAAATACAATAGCAATCATTTGAAAGGAACAATTTTATGTTAGTAAACGGTAAGCACTATAGAACAATTTGGCTGGATGAGAGCGGTACAACGGTCTCAATTATTGATCAAACCAAACTTCCCTATAGTTTTGAATTTGCCACCCTCAAAACCTTAAACGATGCCTGCCATGCCATCTCTAGCATGCAGGTACGCGGGGCACCATTGATTGGTGCCACCGCTGGCTATGGGTTTGCCTTGGCATGCCAGGTTTCCAGCACTGATGAAGCGTTACTTGCCGC
The DNA here is from genome assembly GCA_963925935.1 of uncultured Arenicella sp. Lineage (GTDB taxonomy): Bacteria > Pseudomonadota > Gammaproteobacteria > Arenicellales > Arenicellaceae > Arenicella. Next base: position 14,861 of record CAWUWF010000003.1, read on the forward strand.
TAAGCACCAGCTGATTGCTGCCAGACCGACGGCAGTGAATTTAGCCTGGGCGGCAAATCGTTTGTATGACCATGTGATGCCGTTTGACCACGATCAGCGAACCGCAGCCGCCTATGCTTGCGCAGCGCAAATCTGCGATGAAGATGTCAACGTGTGCGAGTCAATCGGTGATTATGGTTTGACCTTGATTGAAAACATTGCACAGTCAAAGCCAGGCCCCGTCAATATTCTTACCCACTGTAATGCGGGTTGGTTAGCGACCGTCGATTGGGGTACCGCGCTGGCGCCGATATATAAAGCGCACCAGGCGGGGCTTGATGTTCATGTTTGGGTAGACGAAACTCGGCCTCGCAACCAAGGCGCTTTTCTAACCGCATGGGAATTAGCGTCGCATAATATTCCACATACGGTAATTACCGACAACGCGGGCGGTCATCTAATGCAGCATAAGTTGGTGGACTTGTGTTTAGTAGGAACCGATAGAACCACTGCCACAGGCGATGTGTGTAATAAAATTGGAACCTATTTAAAAGCACTCGCGGCGCGCGCTAACGACGTGCCGTTTTATGTTTGTCTGCCTTCTTCGACCGTGGATTGGGAGATTAGCGATGGATTAACCGAAATACCGATCGAACAACGCTCAGGTGATGAAATAAGAATAATGCAGGGCGTGACAAGTAGTGGTCAGGTCGCTAAAATAGAGCTGTTTCCCGAGGTGAGTCCAGTTCGTAACGATGCTTTTGATATTACGCCGGCTGAACTCGTAAGCGGACTAATTACCGAACGCGGAATCGTCGAGGCAAGTAGGGAAGGCTTGAGAGAACTTTTCCCAGAGCTTGCGCTCGATGTCGCTTAACAAATAGTCAGCAACAGACTAAGAAGTGCCAGGCTTTGATTTAACAAAGCTTGAATTAAACAAAATGAGGTGATGGTGTGAAAAAGAATAACAAGAGAATCGAGAGTCCGAATGCAAGGCCTAAAACTATGGCGACTAAACTAAGTACGCTTACCATTGTTGTGATGGCTCTAGGTAGTCCGGCTCTAAGCCAAGCCCAAAACACAACGGCTTTAGAAGAAATCATTGTTACCGCGCAAAAACGAGAACAATCCTTACAGGAAATTCCAGCGGCTGTTTCAGCTATTTCAACAGAACAAATTCAAGACTACTTGGGCGCAGGTGAAAATATTCGCGCTCTTGCAGGGCGAGTACCTAGCCTGCAAATTGAATCGTCAAATGGTCGTCAATCTCCGCGTTTCTTTATTCGTGGTCTTGGCAACATCGATTTCGATGTCAACGCAACCCAACCAGTTTCGCTGATCTACGACGAAGTTAGTCTAGAGAACTCGGTTCTTAAAAGTATCCCTCTATTTGATATTGAACGCGTAGAAGTTCTAAAAGGCCCGCAGGGAACCTTATTTGGTCGCAGCACTACGGCTGGTGTGGTTAAAGTAGACTCCGTTAAACCATCACAAGAAGCGAGCGGTTACGTTAAGGGCGGCTACGGAAGTCGTGAAACGATTAGCTTAGAAGGTGCTTACGGTGCCGCTGTCTCTGATACGGTTTCTGTTCGTGGCGCATTTAAGTATCTTGACCGTGGCAAATGGTTAGACAATACCTTCAATGGCGCAGGTGATGATGCCGGTGCATTTGATGAGTTTGCTTATCGTGTACAAGTACTTGCAGAGCCGAGCGACACTTTTTCGGCATTGTTTAACGTTCACGGCTTTAAACAAGATGGTGACCAGCCACAAATTTTCTATGCGAATGCGTTTACCCCTGGTGTTGAAGGACTACGTCCAGGCTTTGACGAAGAGCGTTTCTCACATGACCAGCAAGTATCTGGTTTTGATTTAAATCAATTTGGCGCTAGCGCCAAGCTGGAGTTCGCGCTTGGTGAAGCCACATTGACTACGCTTACGTCGTACGACACCTTAGATAGTTTTTCACAAGCAGACATCGATGGTGGTATCCAAGGTGGGCCAGGTGCAATTGGTCAATTAGGTGGGCAAGCATTCTTTAGCGTTTCTTCAGGTGACGGCCTTTCAGATCACGAGCAATTCACTCAAGAGATTCGCCTTTCTGGTAATACCGATAAGCTTTTCTATCAGGTGGGTGTCTACTACTTTGATGAATCAATTACCGTAGACAGTATTGATTTTGCCAACGATGGTAGCCGTACTCAATTAACCCAAGCTGTGCAAGACACAACGTCGTCAGCTATTTTTGGACAAATTGAGTTTGACCTAACTGATAAAGCATCATTAACCGCAGGTCTGCGATATACCGATGATGATAAAGATTTAGTGGTGGTTCCAGGCCCAGGTTCGTTTGCACCGGCTGCCACAATCGATGCCAGTGATGACTATTTCAGCTATGAACTCGCGATCAATTATGAAATGAGCGACGATTGGTCGGTTTATTCACGTCTTGCAACCGCATCACGTGGTCCAGTAACGCTAGGGCGCTTTGGTTTTACTAGCCAAGCAGATACCGAAGAGATCACCTCATTTGAAGTAGGCTTTAAAGCCGACTTATTAGATGGACGTGCTCGTTGGAACTCAGCTGTTTATACCTACACAATTGATGATCAACAGCTTACTGCTACGGGTGGCACAGGCAACACTAACGAATTGCTAAATGCTGAAAAAGTTGATGGTTTAGGTTTCGAAAGTGAATTTGAAATTCTGTTGAGTGACAGCTTACGTTTTGCTGCAAATCTAAGTTACAACGATACTGAGATTAAAGACCCAAATCTAAATACTGAGCTTTGTTCAGCCACACCGTCGTGTACGTCTCTTGACCCAATTGTGGATACTTTTCCAGGCTTTTTCGGAACCGTTAATTTGGTATCGGTCGACGGAAATCCGTTGCCACGGTCTCCTGAGTGGTTGATGAACTTTTCATTGAACTACGATCATGAGCTACAGTCTGGCAAAATCTATGCCAATACAGATTGGAACTACCGTAGTGACTCTAATATTTTCTTATATGAGTCGGTAGAATTTGTCGCCCAAAGTCGTTGGATCGGTGGCGTGCGAATTGGTTACAAGAATGCAGATGGGTCTCTTGATCTTGCTTTCGTTGGACGTAATATCACTGACGAAATCGTTGCAGATGGCGCGCTTGATTTTCTAAACCTAACTGCGTTCGTTAATGAACCACGTTACTTGGGTGTAGAGTTATCTAAAAGATTCTAAGCTCGCGCAGTAGAAGACTAAAAGACCGTGCTAGAGATTTTCTAGCACGGTCTTTTTTTGTTCATTAACGCGTTCGCCCATAATATGAGTCGCGCCCACGGTTCGGTCATCGCCAATGATGCTCAATACAAACAATCGTTCTTCTAAGGAGTTACAGCGTGATATTCGCAAACGGCTTAGCTCGGTAGCTTGATAATCTAAAAAGTTAAAGTCTGCTTCGCAACCGATCGAAAAATTACCAATGGTGTTCTCCAAATCGAGGCTGCGAGCGCCACCTAGAGTGGCCAAATAAAACGAACTTAAGGCTGGTAGGGGGTCGCCACGCAGTTGTTGGGTTTTGTAGGCATCGCACATGGTGCTAAGCAGTGATAGGCTGGTACCGGCACCAACATCGGTGCCCAGGCCAACGTTAACGCCATGCTCTCGAGCTTGAGTTAAGTTAAATAAGCCACTGCCTAAAAACAAATTAGAACTTGGACAAAAAGCGATCGACGAGCCAGTTTCGCCAAGGCGTTTGCACTCTTGGTCGTGCAAGTGTACCCCATGTGCAAATACGCTACGCCGCCCAAGTAATTGGTGCTTATCGTACACATCTAGGTAATTTTCAGAGTCCGGAAATAAATTCTGTACCCATTCAATCTCTTGCTGATTTTCAGACAGATGAGTTTGCAGGTAGACGCCTGGATGCTCTTTGATTAAGCGCCTTGCTGTGGCTAACTGGGCATCGCTACTAGTAGGCGCGAAGCGTGGAGTGACCGCATATTGCAGTCGACCACGACCATGCCATTTTTCAATTAGAGCCTTACTTTGCTGGTAGCCGCTTTGCGGTGTGTCTAGTAATTCTTGGGGGGCATTTCGATCCATCAAAACCTTTCCACAGATCATCCGTAGTTTTCTACTCAACGCCGTATCGAAAAACGCTTCGACGGATTCCGGGTGGCTAGTCGCAAATACTAATGCAGTGGTGGTGCCATTTCGCTGTAACTCGCTGAGAAAAAATTCGGCAATTTTCTTAGCATAGTTATAATCTGAAAACTGCGCTTCACTGGGAAATGTATAGCGCTCTAACCAGCTCAAAAGTTGCTCGCCAAACGAGGCGATCATTTCTATTTGCGGGTAATGCACATGAGTATCGATGAAGCCGGGCGTAATCAGCCCGTTTTGATAGTGAACCAGCTCAGTGTCATCCCCAATCTCGCTAGCAAGGTCGGTGTAATGGCCGAGTTTTGCGACTAGGCCATTTTCGATGAGCAGTACGCCATCGTCAAAATGTTGATAGCAATCTTGCGCTTTGCTGCCTACGCAGCCACTGGGGTCATCAAGAAAATGCAGTATTTCGCCACGATAGGCTTTGCGATTGCTCATATTTGGATATTAATGCCGTATAGGCTTTGTTTTAAATTTGAGGCTGTTTTCATCAACGAAGCTGTAACATTAACTTTTCAGGGCCCCTAACCGAAAGCCCCTTCTTATACGTAACATTTTCGTCAGCCAGTTGAATAGTTTTGAACCGAGACATTA
>CAWUWF010000004.1:0-7632 GCA_963925935.1 uncultured Arenicella sp.
TCTGGCAACAACTGCATGGGCAAATGAGGATCACGTAAAATTGCACGCCGATACTCGTCCATCATCAGTAATCGCAGGGACAACATCTCTGCATTACCTCCTTGCATCGTGAGCTGGCCCCGGTCATCAAGCAGCGGTGAAAAGTCTTGGATAAACTGCGTATACGCGCTTTCAACTTCAGTGACTGGCATGCACATAGCCGCGAGCTCGCGGTCATCGATATCCAAACCCAACTCTACATTTTGGATATTTTCACAGCGCATGGCGATTACTTTGCCGTGCAAACCCAGCCGGTTTATGCGTTCCGCGACAGGTTCGATATTACTGCCGGGATGCGCCCACACCCGTTTTGTCACCGGCCCAAAACCAATCCAAGTTAATTCTTGTTCCAGCTCACGTCTCAACTCCGCGTCCAGAGACTCAACCACCAGAAACACCAAAGTCCAAGAACCATCCCAGCCAGGGGTGTCGCTATAATAAATCAAGCGCTCGGCGCGCCGAGTTTGAATGTCACCGAGCTCTGTTAGTTGGTAATAACTTTTACGCCCGGACCGAGTCGCCGCTAACCAGTCTTCCTCACGCAAGCGGAACAAGGTGGTTCGCACCAGACGATCATTAACACCCAATAATTCAAGTGCGGCAAAAACTGTCTGGACCCACGCATAACCGTCATTGGCTGCGACCACATCACCAAAGAAGGTTGATACTAATGACTTGGCATGAACTCGCCGGTCTCGTAGTAAAGAATCAAGAAATTCACCGATATCTTCCTCTATCGAAGACTGTGAGCTGGGTAATTGCATTTTCGTATACTGTCTTTAATATGATTTTTTAGACTGTTTCTAGTTTGATTGCTTGTTGATAAATTGTTCTATCGCTAAGCCAATCGACAGCAATTGACGATCACTATCTCTAGGGCCATCCAATAGAATGCCAATTGGCAAACCGTCAGTATCTTGCCCTGCAGGCAGAGTCAAACTGGGGATACCTGCATTTGAAGATGGGTCGGTATTTCTAATATAGGTTGGAAAAGTCGGCACTTGCACACCATTTAATTCAACCGTTTCGTCACTGCTTGCAATCGGCTGCGCTGTTAGTACCGTTGCTGGCATCAACAGAGCCGCTATACCGTAATCGTCAAATGTTTTTTGATACATGGATTGTAGCGCAGGTCTAAACTCTTGGATAGCCTGTCTATAGGCCTGCTCTGGCATTGCCTGCTCACCCAGCTGACTGATGACCGTGGCTTTAACGTCCGGACTGGCGATAGCATCGACCAGCTGGCGCAGCGACACTCCAGTACCTTGAGTTTCCAGGTAAGCGGGTAGCTCACGAATAAATTCGTATAGAACAACGGGGAAGCTCACGCCATTATTAAGTTCTTCCAATCCAGGCATGTCGACGTTAATCATCACTACACCCGCGTCAGCAAGCATTTCAATCGTTTGCTCCATCACCGTTGCTACATCCGCTGAAAGATTATGATAAAAATATTTCCTCGGTATGCCCAAACGTAAGCCCTTTAGTTCAACAGCCTTAAGCCCTGACTTACAATCACTCATCACACAGTCTAGAAGGGCCGTGTTGGTCACATTGTTGGCTATCGGCCCAACTGTGTCACGAGTTTCAGAGACAGGTGTCACGCCGCCCGACGGATAACGCCCCAAGGTTGGTCGGAAACCCACTACGCCATTCAATGCTGGAGGAATACGAGTAGAACCACCGGTGTCCGTTCCCAAGCCCATGTCGACAATCCCTGCTGCGATTGCGACTGTCGTGCCACCACTACTACCACCTGCAATACGGCTCGAGTCTCGAAAATTTCGGACAGGCCCAAAAGCCGCGTTATTACTGGTTATACCGAAGGCTAATTCATGCATATTGGTCTTGCCCAAAACAATGGCACCCGCGTCCAGTAAACGCTGAACCGCAGGGTTATTTGTGTTCGGCACAAAGTGCTTTAGTGAAGGCGTTCCTGCCGAGTTGGGCATACCCGCCACATGAGTATTATCTTTAACGACAATGGGTATACCGTGTAATGGCCCAAGCGGCTTACCCGCTTCTGCGGCATCCTGCGCTATTTGAGCAGCGGCGAGCACCCCAACCTCATCCAGATAAATAAACGCTCCAAGACTTTTGTTTGCTTCAGCCCGCTGCAAAGTTGATTGCATTATCTCAACTATATTGGCGTCATCTTGGTCTGCTTCATGCTGGTTTGGCTGCGATGCGCTTTTTGATACCGAGCTGTCTATCACTTCGATCTGTACCGCAGTCGCTTTTACTTGCTCAATAGAAAATGGGATAACTTTAGTTTCAAAGTTTGAATACAATTTCATTTGATCGTTGTTATGCGGTGAAGCCGTTCCATCTGGCGCTATAAACCCACTCTGCCCAGGAGGAATTACATCATAGGCGACGAATTCACCATCTCTGGCTATAAAGAAGTTATTTTCGCTACCTCTATTCATGTAGGCCGGTAGCGACACCAAGGCATCTTCTGAGGCCTGTGGAACACCCCGAAAATTGTAGGGCTTCCAGGTCATCGGCGCTGGCGCTATAGACCAAAGCGACATGTCACTTCCATGCTCCTTGCTTAGCGTTTTTATCGTTTCACTAAAACTCTGCGCTAGCACCACTGCCGGTTCGACACCATTAAAAAAGTCATATGAGTCAGCCCCGCTGGCTAGCGAATCCAAATTACGTAAGATTACCTTCGCGCCTACGCTGGACCCCATTGACGCGCCCAATGGATTACTCGGATTATTGGTTGCGGCATACATAGCGTATTTGGCCTCACCGATATCATCTTTCAAAACGCTGCTAAACAATCGTTTTGTCCAATGTTCTATAATCAGTTCAGCTGCGCCATAATGACCATTATCTTCGAGACGCCATTCTCGATCCCAATTTTCGACAATCTCAAATGCTTTTTCAACGGGCGAATTTTGCGCGGCGTTTGACATCGCCTGTTTAAGATAAGGCAATAAAAAGGTGGCTGATACATCGTCATAACTAATACCCTCAACAACTGCCCATACCTCATCAGCAGTCATTTTTTGCGACGAGCTCAGCTCATCCATAATGTGCTTTGAACGATCGGCCTTGCTCCAAGTATAGGTCCACAGATCACTCGCAAGCCAACCTGCAGCCGGCCGATTATTCCAATTCACAATATAGCCTTGATCCGGATTGCGCACATTGGGGTTGTCCGAGTAAGGCGCAAAACCCAACCAGTCTTCGCTACCAGTACCATCACTGGGAAGCCGCGAGTCCTGTGACTCGGCACGTAAAGGATAACGACCGCCATGGGTGTAACCTAAATTACCACTGACATCCATATAATAGAAATTTATGTTTGCAGCCACTTTGCCTAAACGTGATTGCACCGCATCCATGGTCTTGTCTTTCGCCAAATTCACCCACGCCATCAGAGTTTGCACTTCGGCACCTTCCCAGGCTCTGGCACGCGTATACGCGATGCCTTTATCACTGTCTATTGAAAGCACCATGCCATGCACCGAGCGTCTCGCTAGCGCCTCTACCGAGTCGGCATCTTTCACCTTGATGGTTTCAATCCAGGTTTCAAATTTCTTGTGTTGATTATCATGCAGGTAGTGCTCTGGCTTTCCACTTACAAGCTGCTCACGAAAAACATCGACCTGATCGCTCATGCCCGCGGTACTTCCCCAACTCACATGGTTATTGTGTGCGAAAAGTAGCGTTGGTAGCCCTAGCAGGGTATTGCCAACCACGTCAAAGTCTCCACCATGCAAACCAATCCCATACACATAAGACGGTAAACCAAAATCGAACTGAGGCCCGTTTACTAACGCGCCATCGGCATCGCTGAGCTTACTACCAGTAACCGACCAAAAATTACTGGCTGCCTGATATTCTGGACTGATATAGCCATATTCAGCGATTTGCGCCTGCGCGATTGCTTGCACTTTCGGCTTGTCGCTGGTTCCAATGAATTTGCCATTTTGATCAAGTACTACACGCTTGGTGTACACCTCATCGAAAAATGGCTCTTTATTACGACTGGGCGTAACGGCCACTGCCACCGATTCTTTGCGCGGCACCGTGGTTGGCGAACTCGGATCAGTCAACCACTTAGACGCATCAAATATTTTCTGCGCTTTCTCAAGACCATGTAACTCCGTCAAACTGCTTAGCAGACTGAGGCTGTCCAGCTCCGAATTAAAATCGGAGTAGCGATGGATAATCGAACCAATGAAGATCATCGCAACATCATAAGAACTCCAATGCTCTGGTAAGAAGCCAAAGTCAGTAAATTCTTTCGGCAACAAAGTGGCTTGCTGGTCTAAAACCTCACCCACCCGTTCACTAAAGCCTGCCGCGTATGCCTCTAATATTTCTCTATCTTTAGCATTGATCTGTTGCAGTTGGCGATCGACCGCACGGTGGTCATAACCGGTGCGCACATGTATGTCCAAGTCTAGATACTTGTTCCCCAGCACCTCGGCTACGCGCCCTTCTGCAGTACGCCGAAGCATTTCCATCTGAAACATTCGGTCAGTCGCAACAGCATATCCATAACCAAAATAGACCCCATAGTTACTATCAGCAACTACCTGTGGTGTTCCGTATTTATCTCGGTAGATGGTGACTGCCTCGGAGGACGTCTGAGCAGCCGCTGTAACATCACGCTCCGGGTCTAGAGTGTGAGAACCCCCTCGCAACTCTGAGTCAGCACCGCACGCGCTCAAGACAATAGCGATTAGCAATACAAAAAAAGATGGGCGCATCGCTGCACCCATCCACTCACCTACTTCAATAATAGTGTTTTTTAGCATTTTTAATTATTCACTTTAAGTAAACACCCCGCAGCAAGCTGCGGGGTCTCTATAGTGCCAACCATTATTTTATATACGATGACACCGCGTGTAACTTATGACCGTGATTAAAAGTTAACTGTACCAGTAACACCGTAAGTTGCTGGAGCGCCCCAAACACCGATAGTGCCCGGTCCAATGCGATATGAATGGCTGACATATTCTTCGTCGCCAATATTTTGACCCCACAATGCAACAGCGTATTTCTCGTCACTAGATTTCCAGCTGATGCGCGCATCAATCAGATCATGAGAAGGAGAAACGGTGTCTTCAATACTCGCAAAGTCAAAGTGCTGCTCGTCCTGATGATTGAATTGTAAGCGAAAATCATACTCTCCAGAAGCAGTCGGCAAATTGTAGTTCATGGTTAGACTGTAAGAATTCTCTGGTGACTGTCGCAACGGCAAGCCTGAAAAGTCAGACGGCCCGGCGAAACCATTCAGGATCAAATCATTTGCTTCGGTATCTAGATAGCTGTAATTACCAGATATACGAAGACGGTCAGTTGCGTACCAAGCAAAATCCATTTCGAGGCCAGAAATGTCTGCACTACCAATATTAGTAGTTTGGAATGTACCAAATACTGAATTCGGGACTGGGCCAAAACGAACCACTTGTAGATCTTCGTAATCCATCATGAACACAGTACCATTAAGGCGCAGGGTGTTATCTAGGAAGTCACCTTTGAAACCAAGCTCAAAGTTGGTTACGCTTTCTGGGTCAACAGGGTTAGTTGCTGCCGATTGAACCCCCTGCGAACCAGCAAAGCCACCTGACTTATAACCTGTTGAAACCGTACCAAAATACATCACATTATCATTTGGACGATACTGCGCAGAAATCATCGGCGAAAAATCATCCCAGTCATCTGATGCTGGCGCAATAAAGGCCTCAGCAATAATGCGTAATGAGGCACCAACACGATTACCGCCGAATACACAATTTGAGGTACTAGCAAAACCGGCACTTAGTATCTGCGCATCGCTTAAGCCGCAGTTCGTTGCTGATGCAATATAGTCACGGTCATCTTTAGTGTATCGAGCACCAAGAGTCACCCTCCATTGCTCGGTTAGGTCCCAAGAACCTTGGCCATAGACGGCATAACTAGTGGTTTCATTCTGAGTTCTAGTCCACTCATTACCGACCACAACTTGGCCAGTGGCAACGGTGTTTCGGTCAATACGGAACTGCTCTTGGCGATCAGTATCTTCAGTGAAGTAGTACAAACCAGCAACATAGTTAAAGTTACCGTCTAGTTCTGAAGTCCAACGAAACTCCTGAGAAAAAGTATCAATCTCTTCTTCAATATCATCGATTACGTCTAAACCAAATACGCCAGCGGCTAGATTAAAACCGCCACCAAGAGGGGCGCCCACTGACGGCATTTCCCAATCGGTTTCTGTGCTACGAACACCGGTGATTGACGTCAATTTTCCCTTAGCATAATTAATATCACCTTGTAAGCTGATACCACCCGCTTCACGAGCATTGAAACCATCGGTTGGTGATGCTGTCGTGCCTGGGCGACCCGCACCCAAAGATGCTGCTGCGCCAACATAATCGAAATTGCCATTAACAATTGGCGCTCGACCTATATCACCACGATCGTCTTCCATATAATCGGCACTCAACAACCATTCAGAGTTTTCAGTGGTCCACAATAACTGGCCTCGAACCGATGAGTAATCTTCATCTTGCACGTCTTTGTTAAGCAAGGTATTACGGACATAACCATCGTGTTCACGATGATTAACCACAATTTTACCGGCTAAGTTTTCTGACAAAGATCCGGAAAACAAACCTTGATAGCGCAAGATTCCTTCGCTTCCCAAGGTCAACGCTGCTTTACCAACTTTTTCTTGGGTAGGCTTTGCGGTAATGACATTAATCGCTCCGCCAATGGCATTGCGTCCAAATAAAGTACCTTGAGGGCCTTTTAATACTTCTATTCGCTCTAGGTCGAACATATCAAAGTTGGTTCCGGCAGAACGCCCCATGTAGATTCCATCAAGGAATAAGGCAACAGAATTGTCTAAGCCGGCGCCATCGTCGGCAGAACCAACTCCGCGCAAAGATATCAATGCCTGTCCAGGCGCGAATTCACCCAGAGTCATTCCAGGAACATTGTAGGCAATCGAACCAATATCAAAAATATTACCTGCTTCAAGTTCAGCCGCACTAATTGCGGTCACTGTGATCGGAACATCTTGAATACTTTGTGTTCGATGTTGCGCAGTGACTACTACCTCTTCGATCTGAGATCGCTGCGCGAATGCCGGTGTGGCCGCAGCGAATACTGCCCCCACTCCAATCACTAAAGACGTTAGTCTAGGTTTACTGCATATCGTGAATTTCATAATCACTTCCTCTGGTTTGTTAAATAATTACTCTCGTTTTAGTTTGCCGGCGAAGTTTTAATATTACTGGCTAACTCCGCAGCTACTAACTGGTTATCAATACGTTTTCTGTCTTCAACTGAAGCTGCACTGCGATCAGTAACAGAGAAAACATACATGGTAATAAAAGCGGCTGTCATGGTGAATAACGCCGGATAGTCGTACGGCGAAAGTGCCGCGTCTGCGCCAAAAACGCGGATCACCACTTACAAATACGATTGAATCAAGCAAGTCTCAACAGGCCTATTTGATAAAGTTAACACGTTAACACGTTAACACGTTAACAAAGTAAATGATACACTGCGGAACTATGAACTGATTATTTTGTATCATATCGGCTTTGCGGTGCCTCTATTGACGATAGGCGGCTCAGCTCATAC
>CAWUWF010000005.1:0-33218 GCA_963925935.1 uncultured Arenicella sp.
ATGGCGTTCATCTTAGGGATCGGTTTTTTTGAAACTTGGTTTATGGCTTATGTTTAATCTGCAACAGTTAGATTAACGCGGTGGGCTAATCTATCGCCTTAAGACTATAGGTTCTCTCGCCCTATGTACTGCTCAATTATATAGGCAGCATTAAATTCTGCGCGCAGCGTGGTAACAAAGGTAAACACGCCCGTAAGTTTACGGGCAATTAGTGCAAACTCTTTAGGTGGCGAAGTAAATCCGTCGATGCCAATGGAGTTTGCTCCAAGCTTGCCAGCGCGTTTAAGTAATTGGGAGTCATGCCACTTGTATTGATTTTTATCGTTCAGTTCCAAACCCGGGGTTTGCTGTTGATGTTCGCGAAAAGGCTCCATTAGTAAGATGCAAAAATCAGCAAACGATTCACGCACTCGGAGGCTTTGCGACTCACTAATACAGTTCAGCAAGGTCGCGCCCTGCATGACCCCCACCCGGTTATTTTGATACGAGGCGATGATGGTTTTTTGTAACGCTTGAAGAAAACTGGGGTCCAACTCTCGTACTGCGCCAAAATCGAGCAACACTAGTTTGTCGATGGTCTCTTTCTCTTGCTTATCTGCGAACTGCACCCGATAATTTCCGAAATTTGGATCAGTTTGCATGATGCCCCATTCGAAGACTTCTTTAAAAAACACCTCTAACATGGCTTTGGCAAGCGCGTTGCGGCGCCTTAGTGACAACTTAGCAACAAGCGGGTGGCTAACCTCCACTCCTCTGAGGTAGTCCATTGTAAGTATCCTTTCACTAGAGTATCGCTTGTCTATTTTCGGCAACACATAGCGTGGATCGCTTGCCAACAATTCGGCGACGCGCTCTGTCATTAGGCGCTCTCGATGGTAATCCACCTCATCTACCAGCATCGATCTAATTTCTTGTGTCCAGCTTTCAAACTCTCGGCCAGTTTTAGCCCACCGCGCCAGCTTCATCATCTGCAAGACGGCGTTAAAATCTGAATCAATGGTGTTGGCCACACCCGGGTATTGAACCTTCATTACCAGTTCACGTCCGTCTTGGTTTAACTGCGCGCGGTGAACTTGGGATAATGATGCCGCAGCGATTGGCTTTTGATCAATCGACAAATCAGACATTCGATCGCCTAGTTCCGCTTCAATAAATGGCTCAATAGCGGTCCACGCCATACTGCTTGTCTTATGCTCCAAGCAATGCAGGGCTTCGCTGACTTGTTTCGGTAAAAAATGATCTCCATAGAGGGCCATCATTTGCCCAATCTTTACATAGGCGCCCTTCAATTCGCCTAATTGATGGGTGAATATCTCGGCTTCATTAGCTAAAGACTGGAGGCGGACTGCTTGCTTTTTCTGTTCAGGCATTAGTACGCTGGATAAGTGGCTACCAAGCAAGCGTACTCCACCCTTAGCACCTGCCAAGGAAATGGCTATCCTGCGTTGTAAGCCACTTTGCTTAATCTTTTTTAGTTGTTTCTGTTTTTTCAACCGTGACCCTTTCTAACGTATTGAACGAACAACAAACCAATGACGGTTACTTTCCGACACAAAACCCTGCAAAAATCTCTCCTAAAAGATCATCGGCGCTAAACTCACCGGTTATCTCGTTTAAAAAATTTTGCGCATACAGCAACTCATCCGCGAGCAACTCTCCGGCCTTGTTGATCGTTAATTGATCCAGGCCTCGTTGTACCGCTTGTTCGGCGAATGATAGTGCTGTTAGGTGACGACGGCGTGCAGTAAATAGGCTTTCTCCATCGCTTTGATAGCCAGCCAGGTTTTTAATATATTCTTTTAGTTCGGACAAACCATCACCCCTAGTTGCCGAGATACAAAGGCCTTGAGATTGTTTTTGTTGTCGCTGGTCTGCGTCTAATAAATCAATTTTATTAAATACGACACTTATCTTTATATTAGCATCGAATTGCCCACTAAGATCTTCTAATGGCTGATCTGCATCTACCAAATACAATACGTGGTCGGCTTCGCTGATCGCTTTTCGAGCTCGTGCAACACCAATTTTTTCTACCTCGTCATCACTATCGCGCAGTCCTGCGGTATCTATGATATGAACGGGCATGCCATCAAGATCTATCGTTTGACTAACAGTGTCCCTAGTCGTGCCCGGGATGTTTGTCACAATGGCAGCATCAATTCCAGAGAGGGCATTGATTAAACTGGATTTACCCGCATTCGGTTTGCCGGCCAAGACCACATTCAGGCCATTTCGTAAAATTGCTCCCTGGCCTGCTTGAGCGATAGTTTTTTCAAGTGACTGTAGTAATTCAACGATACTATCCTGTATTTTTTGATCTGCTAAAAAATCTATTTCTTCCTCCGGAAAATCGATCGCGGCTTCAACATACATCCGCAGGTGAACAAGTTGTTTTAATAATTCACTTACTTTAGCCGAAAACTCGCCTTGCAAGGATCGCATTGCGCCTCGAGCCGCCTGAGCCGTCGCGCTATCAATCAGATCAGCAATTGCCTCTGCCTGCGCTAAGTCAATTTTGTCGTTCAGGAATGCACGTTCTGAAAACTCCCCGGCACGCGCTTGGCGAGCGCCCATAGCAATAAGTTCGGTTAATAAGATATCTTGTATAATCGGCCCTCCGTGGCCTTGAATTTCTACTACGTCTTCCCCGGTAAATGATTTTGGCCCTTTGAAAAAGATGGCTAAACCACTATCAACAGTCTGTTGTTGCACATCCTTAAAATGTGCGAAGACCGCTTGCCTTTGCGGTAAGTCGCGGCCGATCATAGCCTTACCTAGCGCTAACGCGTTAGGTCCCGAGAGCCGAATGACACCAACCCCGCCTTTGCCTGGCGGGGTGGCTATGGCAACAATGGTTTCTATCGTTTCAGAGGACACAAGTTAACTTCTTTTCACCTTGAAAGGCTAAGATTAGATCGTCTCTATTAGCGTTTAGCTCGCATGTTTTTTATTGATAAACCATTGTTGCGCCATGGATAGAACATTGTTTACTACCCAGTAAAGCACCAAGCCTTGAGGAAATGTTAGGAACAAAAAGGTGAGGGCGATTGGCATGATCGTCATAACTTTCTTTTGAATATCATCCATTGGCGCTGGGTTTAACTGCTGTTGGGCCCACATCGACGCGCCCATTAAAACCGGTAAGATATAGAATGGATCCGGCGCAGATAGGTCCTGCAACCATAGAGCAAACGGCGCTTGGCGGATCTCGACGCTTTCCAACAAAGCCCAATACAAGGCAATAAACACTGGTATCTGAATCAAGATTGGCAAGCAACCACCGGCAGGATTGATCTTTTCTTTTTTGTACAATGCCATCATTTCCATTTGAAATTTTTGACGGTCATCTTTATAGCGCTCTTTAAGCGTTTTGATGCGTGGCTGTAATTTTTTCATTCCCGCCATTGATTTATAACTAGCTGCAGATAATGGGTAGAAAACCATTTTAATTAACAGAGTTAAAAGAATGATCGACCAACCCCAATTGCCAACCACATTGTGAATCCAATTCAACACCGTGAAAAGTGGGTCTGCGATGAAAGTCAGTACACCATAGTCCACAGTCAATGCTAGGCCAGTTATATTGCTATCTTTCTGTATTTTCTTTAAACGACTCTGCTCTTTCGAGCCAAGGTAAACACTGGTTCCAATGCTGTCACTTTTGCCTGCTGGAATAATCTTCGGTTCCAAGGTTTTATAGCCTAGACGGTATATAGGAATGGCCTGACTGTTATTTACGGCCGAATAAAACTGCTTAGGCCCCCCATTTTTAGGTATCCATGCGCCAACAAAATAATGTTGTAACATCGCCACCCAGCCACTATTGGTCTGGGTCGCGAGGTTCTCTTTACTCATGTCTTTGAAGTCTATTTTTTCGTATTTCTCTTCTTCGGTGTAGATTGCTCCGCCGGTATAGCTAGGCAATCGTCCAAAACCACCTCCAGAGTCTGCTGGCTGAGTGCGATTGAATTGGGCATATAAATAACCCTGCCAATTTTCACCGGTTTTATTCACCACCTGGTAGTCGATATCGACGACATAACTATCGCGCGTAAAGGTGAAAACTTTAGTGTATTCAACGCCGCCCTCGGAGACCCAAGTAAGAGGCACTTGTACAGAATCAGCGTTGCCTAAGGAATAATCATGCGTTTGTGATTCATATAGCGTTTGAGCATGGTTAGGTCCGGTTTGGCCGCTAACCAAGATTCCGTCTTGAGCAACAAAGGTCTCTAGGTTAGTTTTCATTAATAATGGAAAACCTTGATCTTTTTGATCTATCGCTATTGGTTCTTTGCGTAACTCAATGCTTTGGATAACGCCGCCGTTGGTATTGATTTTTGCGATAACAATGTCCGTTGTTACGCTAATAATGGTGCCACGGCTATCGACAACTTGATTCGCTGAGCCGGGGAGGGCCTGCATAGATGCGGTAGCTGTCGTGCTGGGCGTGCTGGGCACGGCCTCAGTAATCGCCCTAGTTTGAGCGCTAGAAGGAACCGAGCCCCCTATGTTTTGGCTTAATTGCGCCGGTCTATCGTTGAAGGTTTGGCTTGAGCTCGAGAATTCTATCCACTTTGTGTATAGCACCGCAGAGATTGCCATCAAGGCAACAATCAAAAAAGTACGTTGGTTTTCCATTGTTTATTCCTAGTTTTAGTCGGAGCTAAATTGTTTGTATGGATTTTCGACAACAGCGTATGACAATAAATCCACTGTGCCTGTTATTTTTTGGTGTCTAGTTTTACGTCACTTTGCTGTTTGCTGGCCGGGACTGGGTCGTAACCCTCTCCACCCCAGGGGTGACAACGGCTAATTCGCTTAACGCTCAACCATAAACCACTAATTGCGCCATGTTGATCAAGAGCCTGCATCGCATACTCAGAACAACTAGGTACATAACGACAACGATTTCCTAACCACGGGCTTACCGCCCAGTAGTAAACCTTGATCATCTTTTTGAGGGCGGAAACTAGCAATTTCAAGTTGTGATGATTTAGTTAGTAACTGGGCTTAGCTGGCTTTCTTTCAATTGTGTTTTTTGATGCCAGCGCTGCCATTTAAGAATTTTCTGCCAGAGCAACTCTAAACTTTCTGTTCGTTGTTGATTATCGGCTCTTGCACAACTGGGTTTGGCGGTTATAACCAATTCCACACAAGGCTGTAATTGATGTTGATGCAAACGATAAAACTCTTTGGTTTGTCGTTTAATTCGATTGCGTTGCACTGCAAGCTTAGACACTTTTTTTGAAACAGTGACACCCAATGCATTGGCCACAGTTAGCACCTGAGAGTTTTGACTATCTCCCGCTAGAACATTAAATGTGTGGTGAGTGCTGCCGCCCCATTGTTTACTTTGATAAACCCGGCGGTAATCTTTAGGGCTGCGTAGGCGCTGCGTCTTGCTTAACTTGAAGTTCAAGTTCTACCCTTTATCTATGCTTAAGCTACGATCTGCCAAAACAAGATGAGTCTAAGTCGAGGATAGATGTGGAAGAACTACATCCAATCCTGCTGATCTTAAAACATTAGAATTTGCCTTCACCAAACCAGTGATTTGATGAGGGCTGCTTACTATTATCTTGCGATAGATAGGCGCTAAATTTCTAATCGTCGTGGCTATCAGCTTAAGCAGTTAAAACCGTTCGGCCTTTTGCTCGACGCGCATTGATAATTGCACGGCCGCTTTTAGTACGCATACGTGCACGAAAGCCGTGAGTACGTTTGCGTTTAATTTCGCTTGGTTGGAAAGTACGTTTCATTTTAATAAACCTAAATATTAACTAGTTATCAGCAGTATCGAAAAGCCCGAAGTTGTTAAGGGTTAATCTCTTCTATGCAGTTGGCTGTCCTATTTGGGTCTGATAATATTCAAACAAATAGGGCTGCCTGCTGGGCAATCTTTAATCGGGGTGCAAAGGTACTGATTTTGGCTTTAAGAGTCAACTAGATAAAGCAATTCTTTCGTTATTTAATAAGGTCCTTTTTATTCGCTGTTGTTGCGATTATTTGCTTAGGGCTTGCACTAAATGTGTTTTAAAAAAACAGATGTCAGCGTATATTGGATAGCCCTTTTTACGGGTAAGAAAAAAGTGAAATCTAGATCGTTTATAAGCAACAAACATTAACCAGCAATACAAAGAGAGAATTTTGGATAATCAAGTCCTGTGGGAAAAGTGCCTTAAGAAATTAGAGGATGAAGTTGATCAACATGATTTCAATATGTGGGTACGCCCTTTAAGTGCAGTAAATCATGATAGCTCATTTAAGCTACATGCACCAAACCGGTTTATTAAAGACTGGTTGACGGATAATTTAGTGGATCAATTGGCCGCGACTATTCGGCATTTTACGGGTGCTGATAAAACCATATTGATCGCCTTGGATAATACGGGCGAGACGACCCTTGACCCGGTCGGGATGCGAGTCGTAAAGCAGGATGGTCGGGCGGTGACACCGTTCGGCACGAATGTCTTAAACAGTGTTTTTACCTTTGAAAATCACATTGAAGGAAAGTCCAATCAAATCGCTCGTGCCGCTACTCGGCAGGTAAGCGAAAACCCAGGGACCGCTTACAACCCTTTGTTTATTTATGGTGGCGTTGGGCTAGGTAAAACGCACTTAATGCACGCTGCAGGCAATCTGATCAAAAAAAACCAGTCTAATGCTCGGGTTGCTTATGTGCATTCAGAGCGCTTTGTCTCAGATATGGTTAAATCCATCTCTAGCAATACGATGGATAATTTCAAACAATATTATCGCTCTTTAGATGCCTTGTTGATCGATGATATTCAGTTTTTTGCGGGTAAAAACCAGTCTCAAGAAGAGTTTTTTCACACATTTAATACTTTGCTTGAAACAGGTAGCCAAATAATCTTGACAAGTGATAAGTTCCCTAAAGAAATAATCAACCTACAAGAAAGGTTGATTTCGCGGTTTGAAAGCGGCTTAACTGTAAGAATAGACCCGCCAGAATTGGAAACGCGAGTTGCCATTCTTAAGAACAAGGCTCGTAAGAGCCAAATAGACTTAAGCGATGAGGTTGCTTTTCTAGTTGCTAAGAAAATTCGATCAAACGTGCGTGAGTTAGAAGGGGCATTGCATCGCTTGGTTGCCAGTTCTCGGTTTACCCATAGGGAAATTGATATAGAGCTAGCTAAAGATACGCTACAAGACCTCACCCTGTTTCAAGAACGTAAGATATCAATTGAAAACATACAGAAAACAGTTGCTGACTTTTATAGTATCCGCATCTCAGATTTTAAGTCAAAACGTCGCACCCGGCAAATAGCTCGCCCGCGCCAAATCGCTATGTCTTTAGCAAAAGAGCTCACAAGTTTAAGTTTACCGGTAATTGGAGAAGCCTTTGGAGGGCGCGATCACACAACCGTTATTCATGCTTGCAAGAAAGTATTTGAGTTAACTAAAACAGACTCCAGAATCAATGAAGAGTACAACACCCTATTGAAAATACTATCGGTTTGATGCTGTTAGTAAAGTTATCCACAAAGACTGTGTCTATTGTCTGTGGATAACTTGGGTATAAATATTGTATTATTGACTAACAACATTTATCCACAGTTCATGCACAGCTTGTTAGCACTTAATAGACAGACTTATCAACAGGCAATTATCAGCGTAACCCGTTGAATTTAAACGTTAATTTTAGGTTTTTAGACTTGTCTACAGTCCTAATAGTAACAACAGAGAATAACTAGATAAAAATATGAATATTAATATACAAAAGGAAACGCTTGAAAAACCCTTGTCACAAATAATAGGGGTTGTCGAAAAAAGACAAACTTTGCCTATATTAGGGAACGTTTTTTTAGAGTTAATTGAGAATAGGCTGACTTTAGTTGGATCAGATCTTGAAACGGAAATAACCACTCGGGTCGATAATGTCGCTGGCTCAGACGGAAAGGCAACAGTCTCTGCTCGTAAACTATTTGATATTTGTCGTTCATTACCCGCTGAATCGCTATTGTCGCTAAACATAGAAGATGACAATAAGATGGTGGTTAAAGCGGGCAAAAGTCGCTTTACATTACAAACGCTCAGCGCTACCGATTATCCACGTTTAGAAGAGACTATTTGGAAGCACGAATTTTCTCTAAACCAACTACAATTAAATAACTTGTTAACGAAAACATCTTTTTCGATGGCTCAACAAGATGTGCGATATTTCTTAAATGGACTTTTGTTAGAGATACACAGTGACCACATTCTGTCTGTCGCTACTGACGGACACCGTTTAGCAAAAACGGAAATAGCCGTAGACCAATTAGACCTAGACCAAGTTCAGAGCATCATTCCGCGAAAAGCAGTTATTGAAATTGCAAAATTCTTAGACGTGGGTAGCGAGAACCTCGTCTCCGTTAAATTGAACGCTAGTCACATTTTGGTAGAGTCGGGTAACTTCACCTTTATTTCAAAGTTAATAGACGGTCGCTTTCCAGATTATGAAAAGGTCATTCCTGCTAATCTCGATAAACAGATCATTATTAACCGCTCTAATCTGATTGAAATACTGAGTAGGGCCGCGATATTAAGTAATGAGAAATTTCGTGGTGTGTCATTAAGTGTTGCTGACAATGTTTTGAAGGTTGCATCACACAACCCAGACCAAGAACATGCGAGTGATGAAATGAGTGTTGCCTACCAAGGCGACCCAATTGAAATAGGCTTTAACGTTAATTATTTGCTTGAGGCATTAAAAGCGTGTGAGTCTGAAGATATCCAGCTAGGCTTACTTGATCCAAACACGAGTTGTACGTTTCACGCGGTAGGAGAGGAAGATACCGTTTATTTAATTATGCCGATGAGACTTTAGGTTACTATTTATGTCCCGTCCTAGACAAGTCTGATGCTGATTTAAAGACGAGCTAAGCAACATAGCGAGTCTTTTTAACTCGTTTTTCTGAATATTCATTATTCTATTTTGTTTAGTTATGGATTATCAGATGATAACCAAAGTAAATTCGTGAACCCAGTTTATTCCTATAACTGTAAACAGAAGTTTTTTGGTCCTCGCGACGCTGGCATAAACCGGCTTGAAACCTCACGTAGGCGCTCCACAGGTAAGCAGCTTGACCTTCTGGGCCAACAACAACATCAATCACGGATCAATTGGATTTAGTTCAATGTGCGCGCCTATGCCAGGAAGGCCCAGTGTAAAATTCATAAAAAGGCTTTTTATGAATAAATATTTTATCGCGGCATTGCACAATGTTCCACGTGGAACATTATGATCCTTGTTTTAGTAGTAATCTCCACAATGTTCCACGTGGAACATTGTGTTAAACGCCCGTTATTTAAAGTGTGTTGAGCCCCTAGATTTGATATAATTAAACTCTTATATTCCCCTTTATAGAGAAGAAAAAGTAATGACGTACGATTCCAGCAGCATTAAGGTTTTAAAGGGCTTAGACGCCGTTAGAAAGCGCCCAGGGATGTATATTGGTGACACCGATGACGGCACTGGATTGCACCATATGGTTTTTGAGGTTGTCGACAACTCTATTGATGAAGCGTTGGCGGGACATTGTACTGGTGTCAATGTTGTTATTAACCAGGATAACTCTATATCTGTTTGGGATGACGGACGAGGAATACCGGTAGGCATACTCGAAGAAGAGGGGAAGTCTGCCGCCGAAGTTATTATGACAGTGCTGCACGCAGGAGGTAAGTTTGATTCAAATTCTTACAAGGTTTCAGGGGGCTTACACGGCGTAGGTATTTCGGTCGTTAATGCCTTATCTGATTGGCTCAAACTTGAGATAAACCGAGATGGTAAATCCTACTTTCAAGAGTATCGTCTGGGCGACCCTGTTGCTGATATAGTCCAAGTTGGAGAGACAGAGCTTAGTGGTACTAAAGTAACCTTTAAGCCCAGTCCAGAAATATTTGCTATCACGGAGTATAGTTACGATATTTTAGCCAAACGTCTGAGGGAGCTATCATTTTTAAATTCAGGTGTCCGTATTGAATTAAAGGATGAGCGTACTAAGAAAACCGAAGTGTTTCAGTATGAGGGCGGTATTAAGGCTTTTGTCACACACCTTAATAAAATGAAGACACCTCTTAATCAAGAAGTCATTAGCGTCGTCGGAATTAAGGATGACATAACGGTTGAAGTAGCTCTGCAATGGAATGACTCTTATAAAGAGAATATCTTTTGTTATACAAATAACATTCCGCAGCGAGACGGTGGCGCGCATTTGTCTGGTTTTAGAGGGGCATTAACACGCACATTAAACACCTATATCGAAGCATCAGGCTTGGCAAAGAAGGAGAAAGTAGCGGTTAGTGGAGACGATTCGAGAGAAGGGTTGACTGCGGTTTTATCAGTAAAAGTGCCTGACCCGAAGTTCTCGTCACAAACCAAAGAGAAATTAGTGTCTTCGGAAGTTAAAGGCGTTGTAGAGTCGGTTGTGAACGAAAAACTATCGGAGTTCTTGTTAGAGAACCCGGTTGATGCAAAATGCATCGCAGAAAAAATAGTAGGTGCGGCAAGAGCAAGAGAAGCGGCTCGGAAAGCCCGGGAGATGACTCGACGCAAGGGCGCTCTTGATCTCGGTGGATTACCAGGTAAGCTCGCAGATTGTCAGCTGAAAGACCCTTCCTTGTCTGAAATATATCTAGTGGAGGGTGATTCAGCGGGTGGTTCAGCCAAGCAGGCTAGAGATCGTTCTTTTCAAGCGATACTGCCATTAAAGGGAAAAATATTAAATGTCGAAAAGGCCCGTTTCGATAAAATGCTGACTTCCGAAGAAATCACTATTCTAATAACAGCTTTGGGCGCAGGCATTGGAAAAGACGACTTTAATATAGAGAAGTTACGCTATCATCGCATTATTATCATGACGGATGCTGACGTGGATGGCTCGCATATCAGGACATTAATGCTGACGTTCTTCTACCGTCAAATGCCAGAACTCATTGAACGGGGCTATATTTATATCGCGCAACCCCCGTTATATAAGATAGGTAAGGGAAAATCACAACGTTATGTAAAGGATGATATCGAGTTTGAGGCTTACTTATTGCAGCTCGCGCTACAAAAAGCAGAAGTAATTAATATAGCAACGCAGGAATCGATAACGGGCGATGACCTTGCTAAGCTTTGTAGAGAATATCTTTCGGTAGAAAAAACCATATCTCGCTTAAGCAGAGATTACGACCCTATCATCCTAAAGGCTCTTATCGATCAATCGGTAGATGAAAACACCTTAACCGCGAATTTAGTACAAGAAATACAAGAAAACTTGAATAAGGAGGGGTATGAGTCGCCGGAATATAAGTTGAATCTAGTTCGTAATGGTTCAACAACATTACAAATCACGAAACGAGCGCACGGAACAATCAGTCAAAGTGAATTTGGTGCGGTATTTTGGAGCTCGCC
This sequence comes from uncultured Arenicella sp., assembly GCA_963925935.1. GTDB lineage: Bacteria > Pseudomonadota > Gammaproteobacteria > Arenicellales > Arenicellaceae > Arenicella. The sequence continues at coordinate 11,402 of CAWUWF010000005.1, forward strand.
TGAATACAGTTCTATCAAAGCGCTAGCAGAGAAATTAAATAAGTTGCTTGGCTCGAAGATGTTAGTAAAGCGCGCAGAAAAAGAAATAGAGTGTGCTGAGTTTTCTGAAGTTTTAGGCTGGTTGATGAGTTCAGCTAAAAAGGGATTAGATGTTCAACGCTATAAAGGTTTGGGTGAAATGAATCCAGATCAACTTTGGGAAACGACGATGGACCCTACTGTACGACGATTGCTAAAAGTAGTGATCGACGATGATGTGTCCGCAGATGAGGCGTTCACGATTTTGATGGGTGATCAAGTTGAACCTAGGCGCGAATTTATTGAGAAAAACGCCTTCCAGGTTAACAACTTGGATGTTTAAAATATAGGCTTAAAATCAACAACTTAGAGGTACAATTTGTTTTTTTTAAAGGAGTTTGGCGCTGTCTCGCGAATGTTTTTCTTTTTACTGACCTACTACCCAAACTTAGGCGCCGAAAACGCCCTATTTTAAGACGATTAAAATAGGGTTTTTAGTGTAAAACCCGAGGGACGGTTAAAACAAATTTTGGGATGCTAACCTCGAACTCATCGTCTTTTTCAGAAAGCATAAAATATCGGCCTTCCATGGTACCCATCTCTGTTTCCAAAACAGCGCCACTCGAATAAGAATATTTCTCACCGGGTTTTATAATAGGCTGCTGGCCGACAACACCTTCACCGTAAACCTCCTCGACCTTTCGGTTGGCATCTTGAATCACCCAGTGTCGAGAGACTAATTGGAAGGGTTCATCGGACACATTCTCTATGGTAATAGTGTAAGCGAAAACGAAGCGATTATTATCCCGGTCGGACTGCTGTTCAACAAAACCAGTTACCGCTGTTATATTTATCTTTTTTATCATAGTGGCCTAATTTACCACCGCGCTGAGCATTAGTCTTTGGAAATAAACTTCAATGCTAGAAATTCGGCGTAATGATTAAGCTTGATGGCCTGATTTTCTCTGCTTTGGGGTTTTTAGGGATTTTGGCAAGCGTCATATGCCGATCCCAAACGCAACCAGTATCCAAACATAGAAGAGACGGCGTGTTAACCAAACCCAAAGCCGACCAGTGACCAAATACGATGCGGTAGCCCTCTAAGTGAGGATTGTCAATTTCAAACCAAGGTATGCGGTTTTTACGACGTTTACCGCTATAACCGCTTTCTGCCATATTGAGATTGCCTTTGGGGCTACAAAACCGCATTCGAGTAAAAGCGTTGATTATAAATCTTAGCCGAACAAAACTCTTTAAGTCGTTGTCCCAACGTTTAGGACTGTTGCTGTAAATTTTCTTCAATAGTTTTATACAGCGCTTTTCTCGCACGAAAACATCGGAGACTTCCTGTGAGTAGGACTGAGCTTCTTCGATAGACCACCAAGGATAAATCCCCGCATGACAAACTATCGTTTTGCATTGTTGATCGACGAACATCAACGGTTTCTGGCGCAGCCAAAAGGCTAACTCAGAGACGTCGGGGGCGTTTAACACCGCGTTTAAGGTATCGTTGGGGCGAGGGGTGCGTATACCATATATCATTGCCAATAAATGGATGTCATGATTCCCCAAAACAGTAACGCATTGATTATTAAGGGATTTTAGAAGCCTTAATACAGAGAGGGAGTCAGGGCCGCGGTTCACTAAATCGCCAACACAAATTAATGTGTCGCTACTTTGATCAAAGTTAACCTTATCTAGCAGCCGAGCTAATGGTTTATAACAGCCTTGTATATCTCCAACGGCATAGGTCGCCATGTCTAATCTCTAAATGGAGTTTTTGCCTTCAAGCGTGCGGTAATAACGATAAGCGACTAAAAGTCAAAATCTTGTTCGACAGTAGGAGCATTGCCATCGTATAAAGATTCGATTCTTTGTTGCTCGAACGCCTGCTTAAGAAACGAGTAAGGATCTAATTGAGCATCGAGAAGTGCGTCAGTGCCAAGAAAACTAACACGGCTAGAAACAGCGCTTGTTATCGTTAAACCGAACTGCGTCGAGTTAGAATCAGAAGCGTTACTAATTGGATAATACAGAGCGCTTTCGCTGAAGCGTCCGAAACCATCGCGCAGGTTGCTTGGGCCGAGTAAGGGAAGCATTAGATAGGGCCCTGGGCCGACACCCCAAGCAGCCATAGTTTGGCCAAAATCTTCTTTAGCGGGCTCTACAGCTAAGGCCTTGGCAACATCTACTATTCCCAGGACGCCCACAGTGCTATTTACGGTAAAACGAAAGATTGATGCCAGCGCGCGATCAAACTTGCCCTGCAATAAATTATTAACCATATTGAACGGTTCTTGCAGATTACCGAAAAAATTACTTACCCCTGTTTTAACTGGCTTAGGCAAGACATAGTTATAGGCCTTAGCTGCCGGCTTTAGTACCAATTTATCTACCTTGTCATTAAACGCATAGACGGTTCGATTAACACCTTCAAAAGGGTCAGCGCTCAGCTGGAGCTCCACGTCGTCGCCCACCGACAAAGTGCTGCATGCACCAATACTGGCGAGTAAACACGTGATACACAGTCTTTGAATAGTCGCCTTCATGTTAGATCCAAACATTCCGTAAAACCCTAATTATAACCAGACTACAGTATTTCTGTGTCAAAAAGGACTAATTCTTATTGGCATCTAACGACTAATGAGTCGTTACGTCATCATCAGTTTGGTTTTCTTGGTCGGCGGAGGCTTGCTCTTGTAGTCTTTTCTGTTGTTTTTGTTGGAACAAAGACTCAAAATTAATAGGAGACAGTAGCAATTGCGGAAAGCCGGCCTTCGAAACTAGATCGGAAATCGCTTCTCGGGCAAACGGCAGCAACACATTTGGACAGGCTATTTCTAGCGCTAAAGGCATATCTTCTGTCGGTATACCGACAATGTGAAATACGCCGGCTTGGTGAACCTCTATTAAAAAAGCGGTCGCATCACCCATCGTAGAGGTGACAGTAATACCAAGAGAGACTTCATAGTAATTCTCTTGCTCAAGCTGCTCCGCCTTAATAGAGGCGTCAATCTTTACGTCTGGTTGATTCGCGTTTGACAAAAATATATCAGGAGAATTCGGGCATTCCACTGACGCGTCTTTGAGATAAATCTTGCGAATATCAAAAGTGGTAGCCGGCTTGTCTTGTTCAGCGACCGCGGCCGTATTTTTCTGTTCTGCCATAATAGTTTTTAAAAATCAGTGTTTATAGGATCGGTTGATAACGCCGGGAGTAAAAAGCTTGCCTAGAACCCCCGCCAAAAGTGTTATTAAGATGATGTTACGGGGAGATTTTCTTTAGTCCAGCCCATTAAGCCGCCACGCAGTACATGCAGGTCGTCGAACCCTAAGCCCAGCAATAACTTAGCAGCCTTGTTGCTTTTGTTGCCCGTTTGGCAAACAATAATGGTGGTTTTGCCTTTCAGCTTTACAAGGTCACCGTTATCTTCTGTTAGCGATTCCATGGGGAAATTAACCGCTTCCGGTATGTGTGAAGTAGCAAAGGTATCAACGCCATTTATATCAATGATTATGTAATTCCCACCACGCTGCAGCCGTGGTAGTTCCAGGGCACCGATACTGCCAACACCCTTAACGCGGTCTTGCAGGAAAGAAAAAGCGAGCAGGTTAGCGAGCACAATAAAGCCCCCAACCCATAAAATATTTTCGCTTAGAAAGTCAGTAAACATAGAAGTCAGCCATCGTAAAAATTAGAGAGTATATAAATTCTAAATCACAAACATAGAGGCGCTATCAACACGTCAAGAAGCGTATGAACTATACTCAAATTAGCCGCGAATTATACAGCACCCGAAAGCCAATTAAACACCTGAAAGCTAATTAAACTAGCACCATTTACTATGCCTATCTCACTTGAAAGATGTTTGGTTTCGCTACTTATTAGTCTGTGCTTTGTGTCACCCGTTGTTTTGGCTGACCAACAACAACAATATAAAGAATCAATGCAAGAGCTTGCTGTAGAAATTAAGCAGATTAGCAGCAACCTTAATGCTAATAGAGCGCTATTGAAGACCGAAAAAGACAAGCTGTCCAGCCTGGAGCAAGGAATTATTAGTCTGGATAGAAAACTTGGCCTAAAGACCAAAAAAATACACTTACAGACAAAAGCCAATGACAAACTGAATTTGCAAATACTCGCGTTGGAAAAAAACCAGGCGGGCGATAGAACGGCGTTATTGAACCTGATTCGTGAACGATATATGCGCGGAGAACCCAATTATCTAAAGATGCTACTAAATCAAGAAAACCCTTATGCGGTGGGGCGTTTGGCCAACTATTTGGATTACTTTACAAAGGCCCAAGGTGCGAAGATTGATGATCTGCGCCAACAAGCTCAGACGAAAAAGGCTCTTCAAACCCAGCAAGATAAAAATTTGAAGGATCTGCAAGGGCACTATCAACAACAGCAGACCCAACAGCACGCTCTGGATCAAGCAAAAATAGCGCGGCTAGAGAGTGTCAATAAACTGCAATCGAAAGTAAGCAAAACCGGTGTTAAACTGGCGCAGTTACGCCAAGACCGACTACGCCTTAACAGTCTATTGCAGCAAATAGCGAAACAAGCAGATAAAATGCGTAAGCTTGAGCAACAACGCGTAATTGCCTTGCGTGAGCAAGCTCCGACCGAAACTCGGCCGCAAGTCAATGTTCGAGCGTTAGTCGAAGGGGGGTTTGTTAAGCAACGCGGACGCCTACGATACCCGGTAATCGGGAAAGCTGAGTATACGTTTGGTAAACGGATAGTAGAATCCGGCATGCGAGCACAGGGCACCTTCATTGCAACGAAAGGCTCGGTCGATGTTAATAGTATATTTCGGGGTCGCGTACTATTCGCCGACTATTTGAAAGGTTATGGTCTACTAATGATAATAGATCATAGGGATGATCATATTAGTCTGTATGGACACAATGAGGTACTCTACAAACAAGTAGGAGACCGCGTGACAACTAACGAGGTGGTTGCCAAAACAGGTGTCAGCGGTGGCCTCAAATCACACGGCTTGTACTTTGAGATCCGAAATACGGCGACGCCCGTCGACCCGGGCATCTGGTGTCGTTAAAGCCGTTGTAATCCATTGGTAATAATGGGTCTTAGTAAATACGATAATGCTTCATTACCCTTGGCGCTGATCTCGAGCCGCATTAAACCGAACTGTTGAACGAAAATATGAAAACAACACCCCAGATATTAAGGCCGATGATTAAACTGACAATAGCTATAGCTATAGGGGCGCTGAGCACTCTAGGGTATGCGCAGACACCGAAAGCCCCCAATGGAGCGAGTCAAGAACAAGTAGACAACGAAACGAAAGACCTTAAGCAAACGAACCAACCGAAAGATCTTGTTGAAGAAGTAGGAACGCCGACGCCGCTACCTCTGGAGCAGATAAAGACGTTTGCTGAAATATTTACTCGAATAAAGCGCAATTACGTGACCGAAGTTTCTGATGAAACACTATTAGAATATGCTGTAGAGGGAATGCTAGCGGGCTTGGACCCACACTCTGTTTATCTAAAGGGTGACAGCTATAAGGATCTGCGTGAAGGCACCAGTGGTCGGTTTGGCGGGCTTGGCCTGGAAGTTATGATGGAGGATGGCTTTATAAAAGTAGTGGCGCCCATTGACGACACTCCGGCTTCAGAGGCAGGCATTAAATCAGGCGATATTATTATCCGCATTGATGGTAAATCTATCCCCGGCAAGAACTTGCAGCAGGCAACAGAGAGGATGCGTGGTGAGCCCGGAACCTCTATTACCTTAACGATATTACGCGAGACCAAACCAGAGCCATTTGATCTCGAGCTAGAGCGAGCGGTGGTGCGAGTAAGCTCCATACGCCGCAAGCAACTAAGTGACGAAATAGGTTACTTACGAGTCAGCCAATTTCAGATAGAAACCTCAGAGATGTTTCGCAAGGAATTAAAGACACTACGCGATGGAAAAAACTTTAAGGGCTTAATTCTTGATCTTAGAAACAACCCCGGGGGCTTGCTGAATAGCGCTATTTCTGTTGCTGACGCCTTTATAGACGAAGGAATAATTGTTTCGACTAAAGGTCGTAAACCAGAGAACGATCAAAAATTCACTGCTTCGACTACCGATATGATCAACGGTATGCCCCTCGTCGTGTTGATCAATGGCGGCTCAGCATCCGCGTCTGAAATCGTCGCTGGAGCCTTACAAGACCATAAGCGTGCATTAATATTGGGCACCGAGTCATTTGGTAAAGGTTCAGTACAAACGGTCATGGATATAGGTGAAACGCAGGCGATTAAATTAACCACAGCCAGATACTACACGCCAAGCGGTCGGTCTATCCAGGCCGCCGGTATTGTGCCGGATGTTCGGGTTGAATACAGAGAGTTTAAAGATAGGGATCAACCATATTCTAGAGTTAAAGAGAATGACTTGCCCGGCCATTTAGAGAACGAGAACAAACCAAGAAAAAACAAAAAGGCGATAGACGTTGATGAAACGCTCGCAAGAGATTATCAATTGAACGAAGCGTTTAACTTACTTAAAGGCCTAGTGTTATTTCAAAAAAAGCAGTTAGCAGCACCTGAAGAGTTAACTAAGATCAATCATAATTAAGGTGTCGGCTTGATTAATCAGAGGTACTAAATGCCGCGTTTTAAAAGCCTATGAATTTATTCGCCGTCACAATTGTTAACTGCATGGTCGTGGCCATTGCAGTATCAATTCATTACGAATTTCTTTATCGATTAACTCGGCTATTGCCAACCTTGGCAGTCAAACATCGATTCCGCATAGTCATTGGTGTTGCTGGCTCCTTTTTGGCACATGTCCTGGAAATATGGGTTTTTTCTCTGGCCTACTTTTTAATGGTAGGGGTGTTGGACTGGGGTAGTTTTGAAGGCAATTTTGATGGCGGCTTGCTAGATTGCTTTTATTTTTCATTCACCACCTATACAACCTTAGGATTTGGCGATATACAACCTTTTGGTGAAGTACGCTATTTGACCGGAATAGAGTCCTTAACTGGTTTATTGCTGATTACCTGGACCGCTTCTTTTTTGTATCTGGAAATGCAAAAATTTTGGGACAAGGATTAGTTGCTTGGTGTGGTGTGACTGACACCTTCGGCGAATTTCAAGCTACCGTCTCCAGACAAAAGAATGGCCAAATAGCGCGTTTGCTCAAAGTGAGCGAAAATAATCAACATCATAACCGTAATCGGGACGCTTAAAAACATTCCAGCAATCCCCCAGATACTGCCCCATAATGTTAGCGAAAGCATTACCACGAAGGGGCTAACATTGAGAGACCGGCCCATTAATTTGGGTTCCAAAAAATTACCGACAACTATCTGTACTGCACCAACCGCAATCAAGACGAAAAGGAATTGGTAAACAGTTTCAAATTGAATTAACGCCAAAATGGCGGGGAATAGTGTCGCAATTATTGATCCTACCGTCGGAATGAAATTCAAAAGAAAAATAGTAAACGCCCAAAAACCGGCAAAATCCACACCGACCCACTTCAATATAAAATAGCTAACTACGCCGGTTACTGTGCTCGTAACAGTCTTGATCCAGAGGTAGGTTTGAATATCTTCTTGAGCGTGTGAAATAATGCTCATTATGGACTCGCGACGCGACGATTCCGGGAAAATAGCAGCGATTTTTTTAGTAAAGGTGCCTTGCTCCAACATCAGAAACAGGACATAAATCACCACTAAAAAAACATTCCCTATCATGTTAAAAAATAAATCGGCGAGACCTGAGATTATCGGGACTACCTCGATACTTTCGACCATTTTTGGAATGTTCGGTAGATACTGCGTGATTCGAGAATTAGCAGTAATACGTTCAGACAGTAAAATAATATTATCTTTGTATCCGGGGGCGGCCGCGGTTACATCAGAGATGTTGTTTTGCACCATGTCGATCGCTAGGGTGATGAATAAGCCTATACTGACTAAAGCAGCAAAGGTCGTGATCCAATTTCGGCCATCAAACCACGGAATCAGCCTCGCATAAGTCCGACTCAAAGCATTTATTACATACCAAATCATTACCGCCACCGCTAGCGGCACTAGGAATGCCTTGCCTATCACTAGCACGTAAAAAACACCGATGGTTGCCAAGGTTATTAAGGATATAGAAATGGGTCGATTGTCAATATTCATGCGGTCCGTTATTTTAATGGCGATATATCCAATATAAGGCCTGATCATGATTTCATCAAGAAAACCGTTGTTGTGATTAGGTCATCGTGATGCGGCGACGCAATGCGCTTTATGAGGGAAAGTCTACGGTAAACACCCTAAGACTCATTAGTCGTTGAAATAAGACCTAACACAAGTATCAAGGGATTGCCGTGGTGACCCCAACAATCAACATCTCCGTTTAGGATAAACGTTAGCCCAGAAGATACTCAAGTAAGGCCTTCTGAGCATGCAGCCTGTTCTCCGCCTCTTGAAATACCGCACTTTGTGGGCCGTCTATCACGGACGTCGTTACTTCCATACCGCGGTAAGCCGGAAGACAGTGTAAAAACAAGGCATCACGACGGGCTAAGGCCATTAGATCATCATCGACACAATAATTCTCAAACGCCGATAGTCTTTCAGTTTTCTCCGATTCTTGTCCCATACTAGCCCAAGTATCGGTGACAACGACATCTGCGTTTTCCACAGAGGCTTTTGGGTCGACACCAACCGTTATGTACTTGGAGTTTGTATCGCAAAGCGACTTAGAGGGCTCGAAACCGCAAGGCGTAGCAATGCTCAGAGAAAACTCAAATAGCCGCGCCGCATTCATCCAAGAATGACAGACATTATTCCCATCGCCAACCCAAGCCACGCGGCAGCCCTTAAGATCCCCTCTTAATTCGTATAAGGTTTGTAGGTCTGCAAGTAACTGGCATGGGTGAAAGTCATCGGTTAGCCCGTTGATAACCGGCACCGCGGAATTGTTGGCAAATTCTTCTATATGGCTGTGCGCAGAGGTGCGAATCATAATTCCATCCACCATGCTGGAAATGACTTTAGCGGTATCGGCGACAGGTTCGCCTCGCCCGATTTGGGTATCGTTTGGATTTAAGTTAATAGCGCTACCGCCCAATTGGCGCATACCAACCTCAAATGAAACTCGAGTACGGGTAGATGATTTACTGAAAATCATCGCCAAACTCTTGTTCTTTAACGGCTCATAAAGTTCGCCCCGCTTGGTTATTGCTTTTAAATCGATGGCGCGATCAATTAAACCTTTGAGGGTATGAGCAGGAAGGTCGTCTAGGGTAAGAAAGTGTTGAGTTTTCATATTTCTTAAAGCATTTTTAGTAATGTCTGTTTGGGGCAACAAAGAGAAGCGGGAACTAACGCTGTTAAAAATGAAAAGCGCCCCTAAGGGCGCTTTTCATTTTCTGACAACTATTATTGTGCTTACACTCAATAGGCAACGCTGAATGTTAAGTTAGCGCAAGATAGTAAGTTATAGATAATTCATCGACAAGGCGAGCACTGCGGTTAAAGCAAGGCTAGAGTGGATCACACCTTTAACCGAAGCCATAGGGCCTTGCTTGCCGATTATCGCATTCAACTCTAATAAAACAACAACGGCTACCGCTATACAAAAGCCGTTGTCTAGCGAGAAGCCAGTTGGCATCGCTTGTTTATGTGCTGATGCCAGCATGAAAAATGCCATAGGCGCTGAAAATAGTGTGTTGGTGCGAGAGGCTAGTAGTGCCTTGGCACCCGCTGCCGGTCCATCACCTTCTTTCATGCCAAGAGCGATTTGTTGAGCCGGCCAGATGATAACCCAAACATTTAGGAACATAAATGTACCCATTAATGCGCCGATCAAAATATAGCCATTGCCAGCCAAGGTGCCACCTAAGGTTGCGAGCAAGTAAACACCGGTTATGAAGGTGAACATTGCGCCCCAGCGAAACCACCATAAGGCACTTGGCGCCAACTTTGCTTTGGCATCGGCTAAGCCTTCAGGTGATGCTTCTTTAAAGTAACCGCCTTGAACGAAGTTAAAGTAATACAACATGCCGATCCAGGTGATACCAAAAAGTAAGTGTCCCCAACGCGCGAGAAAATCGATTATTTCCATTTTAGACGTACCTCATTATGAAATTAGTAATTGTTTTATTAGTGATAATGAAAAACTTTTCCGATCGCCAGTCACCAACAACCCGATTTTAGGCTTAGGTCTCTTTAAAAACAGCGAGTTATCTCAAATAACGACAACACACTACGACAAGAAAGAAGTTAAGAAAAAGTAATGTTAATTTATACACCTTTTTAATAAAAAACGCACCGAAAGATTGCTCTTTGATTCAACGTTTATCTATTGACCTTGTATAAGTAAACAAAGACACTACGCCGTCAAACTATTCTTCGCTTATGGAACCTCGGTTAAGTTCAATGTCTAAAATTAACAAAGTAGTGCTCGCGTATTCGGGCGGTTTAGATACGTCAATCATCTTGAAGTGGTTACAAGAGGAGTATGGCTGTGAAGTCGTCACCTTCACCGCCGATATTGGCCAAGGTGAAGAAGTAGCGCCAGCTCGTGCCAAAGCTGAAGCAATGGGGGTGTCCAGCATTTATATTGACGATTTACGCGAAGAGTTTGCTGCTGACTATGTCTATCCCATGATGCGTGCGAATGCGATCTATGAGGGTGAATACCGCTTGGGCACGGCAATTGCTCGGCCGTTAATTGCTAAGCGTTTAATCGAAATTGCCAATGAGACCGGCGCCGATGCTATTTCACACGGCGCCACAGGCAAAGGCAACGACCAGGTCCGTTTTGAATTGGGCGCTTACGCCCTTAGGCCAGACATTCAAATCATCGCGCCGTGGCGCGAATGGGATCTTAATTCACGCGACAAGCTACTGGCGTATGCAGACCAACATGCGATATCCGTAGAAAAGAAGGCGGATGGAAAATCACTCTATTCAATGGATGCGAATTTGCTGCATATTTCTTATGAAGGCGGCATTCTTGAAGACCCTTGGGCCGAAGCGGAAGACAGCATGTGGCGCTGGACGGTAGCACCAGAGGAAGCTCCAGATCAGGCTCAATATGTTGAAATAGAATATACCCAAGGTGATATAACCGCGATAGACGGTCAGAAAATGTCGCCAGCGACCGTGATGGAGTGGTTGAACAGCGTTGGCGGCTCACATGGCATTGGACGTGACGATATAGTTGAGAATCGTTATGTCGGCATGAAGTCTCGCGGCTGTTATGAAACACCCGCTGGCGCGATTATGTTAAGGGCTCATCGAGCAATGGAGTCGTTAACCCTTGATCGAGAAGTAGCACACCTAAAAGATGAGCTAATGCCGCGTTACGCAAAACTAATCTATAACGGTTATTGGTGGAGCCCAGAGCGTGAAATGCTGCAAACCATGATTGATGAATCACAAAAACATGTTAATGGCATTGTGCGTGTCAAGTTGTACAAAGGGACGGTGTCAATTTCTGGCCGTAAATCAGAGGCCGACTCTCTATTTGATGAGCGTATCGCCACCTTTGAAGACGATGAAGGTGCTTACAACCAAGCTGACGCTGAAGGGTTTATTAAACTGAATGCATTACGTCTTAGAATCGGCGCTAAACGTAATGCTTAAGCAAACGCAACTAATCTTAGCCGACTTCTAGACCTGTAGCGTGTCAGACTTTGTGCCAAGAAGGCTAAGCATTATTGTTCCGGTGCTGAATGAACGCGGCCGGCTTGCAGCGCTAGTCGAACATTTGGCATCTATTGCCGCCGATCAAACCATTATTGTCGATGGCGGCAGTAAAGACGGCAGCGAAAATTGGTTATTGCAAAACTGGCATGCCCCAGAGATAGGGCGGGTTTTTATACAGACTGTAGCTGGTAGAGCTAAGCAAATGAATGCTGGCGCTGATCAGGCAACGGGTGACATGCTATTGTTTCTTCATGCAGATAACGTGTTGCCGATTGGAGCAAAGCGAGAAGTATTACGGGCTCGTGAGCTACAAAGTTTATGGGGACGGTTTGATGTCGCGTTTCGAGCTGAAAAACGAAGTCGCCTAGCAATGCGGGTAATCGCACTATTTATGAATATCCGCTCACGCTTAAGCAGCATTGCGACGGGTGATCAGGCTATCTTTGTAGACCGGATCTTGTTCAGAACAATCGGAGGCTATCAAGACCTGCCGTTGATGGAGGACGTCGCACTGAGTAAGATGTTGAAACGTCATTGTGTTCCACATTGCTCGTCATTACGAACCACCACGAGTGCACGTCGTTGGGAAAATCGCGGCGTATTTCAAACGGTGGTCACCATGTGGTACCTGCGTTTTGCATACTTTCTTGGCGCGTCGCCGCATAAACTGGTTAAGCGGTACCAGAACATTAGATGAGGACGCTGGTACATGACCTGGGTTCTAAATGAATAGCTCTGACGTAGAAACACCCTTGTTTTTGTTTGCCAAGGCCCCGATAGCGGGCAAAGTAAAAACGCGCCTACAACCTCATTGCAATGCGCAACAGGCAGCGGATATAGCAAAAATTCTATTGGAAGCGGCGGTTAAACGGTGTGTTGGTGCATGGCCCGGAGAAGTTAAGCTATCTGTCTGGCTGGATCGCGACGATGCTTTCTTGCAATCAATCGCACAGCAATATTCCCTAGACATAGTGCTTCAAAGTGAAGGCCACCTAGGTGAAAAGATGCACAACACGTTCGAGGAATTTGGCTACCCTGCCGCAATAATGGGTTGTGACGCGCCACATGTGTTGTCGTCATCGCTGACCCAGGCACATGATTTTCTGAGCCGAGGCAAAAATGTGATCGCACCGAGCGAGGATGGCGGCTATTACTTTATTGGCTTGTCGCAACCGTGCCCTGGCTTGTTCGACGGCATCGTCTGGGGTGCAGAAAGTGTGTATGCGGATACTCTGGTTAATGCGGCAGCGCTGGCATTTGAGCATGTTTCACTGCCAAGCTTAAACGACGTAGATACCTGGCCAGACGTGCTCAGCGTAGCCAAGTATCTACCTAGTCTGGATGCTTATATCAAAGATAATCAACTATTCGTCTAAAGCGAAACAGCACGCTATTTTGCAGAAGCTGCCGAATGACCCTTTGGCAAGCCACGAGGCTCATAAAACCCAGGAAAAGCTTCATAACCCCACTTCACCTCAGCGTATTTGATAAATACAACCCTAGGTAGGTACGAACTTCAGGGCCACGCCATTATTGCAATACCGTAGACCCGTCGGCTTTGGTCCGTCCTTAAATATATGCCCTTGATGACCGCCGCAGCGTGCACAGTGATACTCTGTGCGAGGTAAGATCAGTTTGAAGTCTCGTTTTGTTTCAATATGTAGCTCTATCGGCTGCCAAAAGCTAGGCCAGCCAGTGCCACTATCGAATTTTTTCTCTGATTCAAACAGGGCTAAGTTACATCCAGCACAGACGAACTCACCTTCACGCTTCTCATCATTAAGCTCGCTGGTGTATGGTCGTTCAGTGCCCTCCTTACGCAACACGTAGTAGGCCTCTTCATCCAAGCGCATTTTCCACTCTGCACCGCCTAAGGCGAATGGCTCGACACTATCTGGGTGTTGATCTAGTTGAGGCTTGTCTTTCATTGCATATGCTACCGGGGGTCGAGAACCGAACAAGGGAACTGCAGCAGCAGCACTTATTGCGGTCAATGTTAGTAAGTGTCGTCGTTTCATATCACCATCCTATCAAACTTTTAGTTCTCAAATTGAGTGTATTACAAGACCGGCTATACGGTGACGAGATTACAGACAATAAAATGTTAAACCTCCCATATCTTCTAGATGTTAGGCGTTGGATAAAAAGAAGGCTTAAAAGCTCACCGAATCAAATGGACTAGTGGCGGTCATTTCACCGCCGGTTATCGAAAACTTTTTATGTTGAGGATGAAAGGTATGCAGCGGGCGAATGGATGCGCAGGAGCAGGCTAAATAGAAAGCAGAAACCTACAAGCGTATCACTACGTTAGTCGCGCCAAAACGTACCGGTAAACAACACCAGTAATGTGAACAGCTCTAAGCGCCCGAGTAACATGGCAAAAGCCAGTATCCACTTGGCCGCGTCGTTTATCTGCGCATAATTGTCTGCCACTAACTCTAGGCCGGGGCCAAGATTATTAAGACATGCCGCTGCCGCAGAGAAGGCAGTAACCCAATCTAAACCAACAGCGCAAAGGGCCAATGCCGTGATCACAAAACAAAAGACATACATTGAGAAGAACGTGGTTACGGTATTAATTACCCTGTCGCTAATCACTTGATTGCCCTGCTTAAGCGAAAGAACGGCATTGGGGTGGACCAGACGAACTATTTCTTGGCGCACTTGTTTATACATTAGTTGAATGCGTAGCACCTTCATTCCACCGGCCGTTGATCCTGCGCAGCCGCCCATAAAACTCAACAGCATTAGTAACACCGGCAATGCGCTTGGCCACCATGCAAAGCCACTTGACGTGTAGCCGGTGGTTGTGGCTACCGATACTAGGTGGAAGAGGCCTTGGCGAACGGCAGTGCTTGAGTCGCTATAGACATTTTGGGTCACAAGAGCGAGTGTTAAAACGACCGCAACCAAACTCAAGACAATCAGAAAGAAACGATATTCGTGGTCACTGAGGTAGGGACCAAAGGAGCGGTTTCGCCAGGCAAGAAAATGTAGAGAAAAATTTGCCGATGCCAATAACATAAACACTATGCAACCGACTCGACCAAGGCGCTATCGAAAAAAGCCATACTCTCATCATGGGTAGAAAAACCGCCTATTGCCACTGTCGAAAAAGCGTGGCAAATTGCATCGAATAAGGGCATGCCAGCAATGAAATAGGCAACAGCACAAAGCACCGTCAGACCAAGATAAATATACCAAAGAGCCTTTGCGCTTTCGGTGATGCGCGGCGTTAGTTTGCTGTCCTTCATCGGCCCCGGCGTTTCTGCTTGATACAGCTGCATACCACCAATGCCCAGCATCGGCATAATGGCGACAGCCAATACCACAATTCCCATACCGCCGAGCCACTGCAATTGCTGGCGATAGAAAAGGGCCGAAGCAGGTAATGCGTCGAGGTTGGTTATGATCGTGGCACCGGTCGTGGTTAACCCCGACATCGACTCAAAAAAGGCATCGGTAATTGATAGGCTATGGAACTCGGTCAGCAAGAACGGAAGGGCACCGAAAGTAGCCAGAACAGTCCAAAATAATACGACAACTAGAAACCCATCACGATAACGCAGGTCGCGCCTAATCTTGCGAACGGGCAACCAAAACAATAACCCGGTAAACAGAGTGACTAAAAATGCGGTGACAAAGGGCAAAGCGTTACCGTCTTTATAAATCAGCGACACCAGAATTGGCGTAATATGCGTGGCGCTGAATATAATCAGCAGTACGCCCAGTATCTTAAGGACTATCTGAAGGTGCATGGCGTATCGCAGAGCATTAAGTGGTTACCGTGGCGGGGCTTAAATAAAAGTAACGGCAACTTGAAATAAGGCTTCGACATCGCCAATACAGGACTTATCGTCCATGAAAATGATGACATGATCTTCTGCTTCGATGATCGTTTCCTTGTTGGGAATAATTACTTGTTGGTCGCGAACGATGGCGCCGACTCCGGTGCCGGGGGGAAATGGGATTTCACGTACCCCTTTGCCAATCACTTTTGATGAGTTCTGATCGCCGTGAGCAATCGCTTCTATTGCCTCAGCGCGGCCTCTTCGGAGTGAGTGGACAGCGACAACATCACCACGGCGAATATGTGCCAAGACACTTCCAATAGTTGCTACCCGCGGTGAAATAATGGAATTGATGTCATGATGCTCAATGTATTCTACATAGGCAGGACGATTAACCAGAGACATAACCCGTTTGGCTCCAAGTTGTTTTGCTAGTTTGGCCGATAGAATGTTGATTTCGTCTTTTTCAGTAACAGCACAAAAAACGTCGGCACCTTCAATGTTTTCTTGAAGCAGCAAGCTAGCGTCGGCCGCATCGCCGTATAACACCACGGTATTGTCCGCCTGATCGGCTATTTTCTCTGCGCGTAATGCATTGTTTTCAATTAGTTTTATGCTATAGCCTTTGCGTTCTAAGTCCTTGGCCAAATTTAAACCGATATTGCCCCCGCCGGCGATAAAGATCCGCTTGGGTTTATCGCTTTTACCTCGCATTGCCCTCATTACTGCGTGGATGTGCTCTTTCGCAGCGACAAAAAACACTTCGTCACCCTCTCTAATAACCGTTTCGGATACCGGCGTAATTACTTCTTTGTCCCGGTATATTGCGGCAACCCGTGTTTGGATATTGGGCATATGGTCGCTAAGCACTTCCAGGCGACAGCCGATTAAGGCGCCACCAGCGACAGCCTTGACTCCAACCAGTTGTACCAAACCATCGGCGAAATCCAACACCTGTAATGCACCTGGAAACTCTATTAAGCGCATGATGTGATCTTTGACGATGACCTCAGGTGAGATTACCACATCGACATTAATGCCAGATTCTTTGTTAAATAGATCAAGGTTATTTAGATAGTCTTTGGCGCGGATACGAGCAATTTTAGTTGGCGTACCGAAAAAGGTTTCTGCCACCTGGCAGGCAACCATGTTGACCTCGTCATTGTCGGTAACCGCTAATACCAGCGAGGCGTCTTCTGCGCCGGCTGCGCGCAGCACTGAGGGATGCGCCGCGTTACCTGAAACCGTGCGAATATCCAATCTATTTTGTAGTTGTTGTAAGGCGCGTTGATCGATATCAACCATGGTCACATCGTTGTCTTCGCTCACCAGAACCTCTGCGATTGAAATACCAACTTGGCTGGCGCCTAAAATAAGAATTTTCATTGTCTTTGGATTCGCTGTATCAGGGACCAGCGCTTAGGGTAATATTTGGGTAATCGTTTCAAACTTATATGCTGCGCATAAATTGGTAAGTAAGCATTCGAGCCTTAGCCGGACTTTGCATCACGAGCGGTGATGTTTAAACTTTTAAGTTTACGATATAAGTGAGTCCGTTCCAGGCCAACTTTTTTTGCCAAAGCGCTTACGTTGCCATTTACTTCATTAAGGTGGTGGTTTAAGTAGGCTTTCTCAAATTCTTCTTTGGCTTGGCGCATATCGCCATCAAAATATTCTGGGTTTTGTTGCCCCGATTTTTTCATATCAATATCGCCACCTAGGGCTAATGTCACATCCCCCGTTTCTATTTGGCGGCCTGCGTTTAAAATTATTAAGCGTTGCAGAACATTTTGTAGCTGACGGACATTGCCGGGCCAATCATAGTCCTTAAGCGCCTTTAGGGCGGGGGCAGCTAAAATAGGGGGCTCAAGTTGATTCCTGCTGGCGATGTCTTGTATAAACAACTCCACCAATTCGGGTAAATCCTTACGTCGGTGACGCAGAGACGGGACCTGTATCGGAATTACGTTGAGACGATAATAAAGGTCTTCGTTAAACAAACCATCATTGACGGCATCTTGTGGACTACCGCTGGTGGTGACAATCACCCGCACATCTAATTCAATATACTCAGAACCGCCGAGTCTTAAGAATTGACGTTCCTGCAGGGCACTTAAAAGTTTGTTTTGGGCTTCTAAATTCAAGCCAAGAACTTCATTTATAAATAGGGTGCCACCTTTTGCTTGTTCAAAGCTACCGCGCAGGATCTTGCCAGCTATTTCGCTACCGAAAAGTTGCTGAGAGACTCCTTCGCTGGGCATCGACGCAAGGTTTAGCTCAACAAGCTCGTTGTCAGAGCGCGGGCTATTTTCGTGTATTTTGCGGGCAACTAAATGTTTGCCAGTACCAGATTCACCGGTAATAAAAACCCAGCTATCGGTAGGCCCGAGCAAGCGCACGTGCCGCATCAATTCGCGGCTCGATTCACTATTTGAAATCATTGGTGAATTGTATTGCAGGCGTGTCTTGAGCTGCTTGTTCTCTTGGCGTAAAGACGCGTTATCTAAGCCGCGCTCTATGCATAGCAACATTTTTCCGGTAGAGAGGGGCTTTTCAAGAAAATCATAGGCACCCAATTTGACCGCTTCGACGGCATTCTCGACGGTGCCATGGCCTGAAATCATGATAACCGGAGTATCGCCTAGCATGGCATTCTCGACCCAGCTTTTTAATACCGAAATACCATCTTCCTTTGGCATCCAGATATCCAGCAAGATTAAGTCTGGTTGTTGTTTAGTAAATTCCTCGCGGGCCTGCTCGGCGTTCGCAGCCAGCGACACCTGATAGCCCTCGTCTTGCAAAATATCCTGCAATATATCGCGAATATCTGGCTCGTCGTCGACAACTAGAATATGAGGTTTTGCCACTGCTTAGTGCCTTGTATTACGAAATAATGAGTGTTATTAATTCAAAAACGCGGTATCAATAGCCAAGCGGATATTTTTTGAAACCAATTAGTTTTTGTTCTGAGCTGAATGTAATGTATTTTGGCTTCGATTACCACGATAGGTTTGCATTGCGTTGATGGGCAGCCGAATATGCATGGCCGTGCCGCCCCATTCGCCAGAGTCTGCCCATACCGACCCACTATGCTCTTCAATTATTCGTTTCACAATAGCCAAACCGAGTCCTGAGCCCTTCGCTTTGCTACTAACGTAGGGGTCAAACAGAGAATCCTTAATATCCGCAGGAATGCCGGGGCCACTATCTTCGATAACCACGTCAACATAACTACCGATTATTTCTGGTGCCTGAGTAGATCGAATCGTCAATTTTCCAGAAACGGATTCTTCCAAAGCATGGCATGCATTAATCATCAAATTATTTAAAACTTGGCGCAGTGCCGACGGATTTGCCTTAATCTCCGGCAAGTCAGGGTCGAGCAATATCTGCAAATCAACCGACGGCATGCTCGACGCGTGTAACTCTATGACATCGCGTATCAATTGATTAAGATTGAGCGGCAATAGCCTAGCGCGCACTGGTTGCGCATAGCTGGAGAAGGCATCGACCATTTCCTTCATCGACTCTACTTGTTGGACAATGGTGCGAGTGCTGCGTTCCAGAGTTTCTTGCAATGCGGCATCTCCCTGATTGGCGAACTTAGAGCGAATCCGTTCAGCCGATAGTTGAATGGGTGTCAGAGGGTTCTTGATTTCATGTGCCAGGCGACGTGCTACTTCACCCCATGCCGCGTCACGCTGAGCCTGAATTAAGTTGGTAACATCGTCGAATACAATGACATAACTGCTTTGTTGTTGGGCGCTTTCGTCTTCAGTCGATAATTCAGAGCCTTGTGCTTGGGGTTTAGTCGTGTAGAGCAAAGTGCCACGCATCATCAGAATCTGCCTACCATGCGGGCCTAGAATGGTTACTTCATCTTGCCATTCAGTCAAATCTGATTTAAGACCGGAATCGACAGATCGTATAAATTTTTCTACTTGCTCAAATTCGGCGATCAACTCGTCGGTGGTTTTACCAATAGCCGTGTCTATATTTAAGCCAAGTATTTCAATCGCGGCGCTATTGCAAATTTGTAAGCGTCGGTCTTGGTCGAATGAGAACACCCCAGATGACAAGTTAGTGAGCAACGCTTCTAGATAGCCTTTTTGTTGTTCTGTTTCGTATTGGCTAATACGTGCAGCATTTTGGGCATTTTCAATCTTGCTGCTCATATTATTAAACGAGTCGGTCAAAATGCCCAATTCATCACTGCTAGTAACTGGCAATAGCGTGCCGTAATCGCCATCTGAAATCTTCTGAGTACCGGCTGCCAAATTAGAAATTGGTGCGATTAGCCTCTTGGTTAAATACACGGCAGTTAGTATTGAGAAGAGTAAGCTGGCCAATGAAATCAGACTCAGGGTCACGACCAAGCCAAAACGTAGAGGGCCCCGAGCAAACAACATTTGATCATATTGATTGGTCGCACTCTCGACGCTGTTTGCAAGATTGGCGTAGCGCAGAGGCAACAATTTAATCGCCTGTAGACCGTAAAACTCCCTGCCTACTTCGCGAGCCCGAATTGGAGCAACCACCCTAAATTGTTGCCGATTTTCACTGAGTGGTTCTAGCGAGGCAAAGGTCTGATTGACTCTTAATTCGGAATACACCTCGTCTCCTGGCATGTCCGGCAAGCCTTGCATATCACTGCGTGTGGTGTAAGCGATAATTCGACCGTCGTCGGTAAACAAAGATACTTCTTCATAGTCTTCAAGGCGTCTTATCTCTTCAAGCTCCCGCAATAGGCGACTACCATCTACATTCTTTGGTAGTTTGTCGGCGTAGTTTTCGACGTCCGCTTGAATCTCTTCCTTAACACCCTCTAAGGACGTTTTGCTTAACAGCAGAGCATCATTGACGGCTTGTTCAACCTTGACATCAAACCAATTATCCACCCCCTCATTTAAAAACGTGATCGAAAAGAAGTAGATAAGAGACAGCGGGATCACCATCAAAAAGAAAAACACCAATACAAATTTTGCAGTTAACCTGCTGCCAATTTCGTTACGCGAGTATTGTCGATAAAGAGAGTAACCATTGGCAACTAAGAAAAAAACCAATACCGCGATTCCAGCACTTCCTAGTAATATAATCCAAAACTGTAATTCGCCGGACGCGTCTGGGCTCAAGGATTTGTATATTAAAAAACACAAAGAGAGCAGCAATACGGTACAAACCGAGATAACCGGTACTGGTTCAGAAATCTTTTTTATCAGATTGCGAATCACCAAAGCAGCCACCCAGTATCTACAGCCCAAGCACTAGACAGAAATGCGTTGAGACGCATAGGTGCTGGCAGGTCGAATTTATTTAATGAGAGTCGCATCGAGTTTAAAGTGTCCGAGTCATGATAGAACTCTAACAGCAAAACGGATTGCGCTGCAATGTAGCGCGTAGCTTCGTCTAAAGAGCGAAACAGTTTTAGAGCGTCGAGATCTATACGTTTAACAATGTATTGATTCGACAGCGCGTGTCGTTTTAAGGAAAAATGATGCTGTTTGATATTAGCAGAACGACTTAAAAACCAAAACGTTTTACGTTCAGCATATTGGCAGCGGAACATGATGGTTACGCCGTTCTGAATTGCGCCTTGTACTTCGTTACTCAGCTTGAGGTTAATATTTTCCGCAGATTTAAGGCCCAATTTAGGTGCTGTTTGAGCGGATGCGTTGTTGATTGAGCCGGCAACCCCAAACAAAAGCAGAAAAACTGCGCTTATTAATACGGTAGACGATAGTGCTCGCAAAAACATTAGCAAATATTTTCCCAGGTTCTGGCTAAGACCGCATTCATTGGCATTTCTCCAATAAACAGTAATAGAAGCCATCCATGTTGTGGCTGCCAGGTAAGGTTTGTCTTCCAAATTCTAATTCAATCGCCAGCGGGTGATCGAAAGCCACCGGCTGAGCATCGGAGTGAGACTTTAGAAAGGAGTCAATTTGTAGCTGATTCTCAGACGGCAAAATTGAGCATGTCATGTACAGTAGCTTGCCACCAGGTTTTAGTAATAACCATAATCGTTTAAGTAAATTTTGCTGAACTTCATTAAGTTTAACGATGTCTTCGGGGCGGCGGTGATGCTTTATATCTGGATGACGGCGAATTACTCCAAGCCCAGAGCAAGGGGCGTCGATCAATATTCGATCATAGCCCCGTTCGGGAATCGGCCAGTCGGGTTCAGCGCTGGCGTCAGCCACAAACACTTTGGCATCTAACTTTAACCTAGCCAGAGTGCCGTGCAATTGCTCACAACGACGTTCGGAAATACCTAAGGCGTGTAATTCCAGTTGATTATCAAACCGCTCTAGCAAGTGCGCCGCCTTACCT
>CAWUWF010000006.1:0-36178 GCA_963925935.1 uncultured Arenicella sp.
AGCCAACAGCAAAACCAACTGATCAAGCAATTCCACACCTCGATAAACCTGCCGATTCATACCCGTCCAGAAAAATAAAGAGCTACCTCGAGCCTAACCCGCTGAGCGAGCATTCTTGGCTCTCAACTCAGCAATCAAACCATCAACTCCTTTTTTAGTAATGATATCGCCGAAGGTATTTCGGTAAGTCGCCACGAAATTGATCTTTGCGACTTCCATATTATAGGCTCGCCACTTGGTATCGCGGCGATTACTCATGAACAAGTTAACAGGATAACGCTGACCATCCGTGGCAACCAATGTTGCACGTATCGTCACCTTATCCGCCCCCGGAGCCAGCGTAATTGGCTCATAAATAACATCTTCGTTACCCGTGTATTCAAGCAAGGCGATAGCATAAGTGCGCATTAGAAACGTCTTAAACTCGTCAGAAAATGCCTTTTTCTGCGCAGCGGTGGCTGAGCGAGCATTTTTGCCAAGAATCAGACTCGACATTCGATCGACGTGCAAAGTTGGCACCAACACCTGCTCAACCATGGCGTATAGCTTTTGACTGTCTTCGCTATAAGCAGCCCGATTAGCTTGAATGTTATTAATAATTTGATTAACAGTCGTCTTAACCACTTCGTCAGGCGCTTGCATGGCAAATGAAGCATTAGAAAATAATAATAGACTGCCAACCATCAACGACTTGCATAGTAGCCCAGGCTTAATAGCTCGAAATGAAGTGATTGATCGATTATTGATTGTGCGATTCATAAATTATTCCCTGTTACTTGATATTTTGCTGGAAAGAAAACCATTGGTTGTCGCTCCAATTAAATTGGTGCCGAATCAGAATTAACAAGTTCGACAGTCTGAATTATAGTGAATGTTAACTTAACCGCTGGTTAACTGATTGAAATAACGGTTAATCGCTAAATTAACACTTTTCCAAGCGGATAAGGCGGGGATGGCAATAGAAATACAATATTAAGGGTTAACTATCACCTAGCGATGACCATATCAGAGCAACACCTCAAACATAGTGAGCTTTCAACATCAGCACATACAAGACCGTTATTCGTTCTATCCGCTTACGCACAATAAACTTAGACTAGACTTGCCGTGCATAGTTTTGCAATACACAGGTTTTTCGATCTAAAGGCTTTGCCGCCCTCCCCTTATGCTTTTTTACTTACCTTCTTACTGGCTTTTTTGGTGGTCTTACCAATGCGAGCCGATTCGCCTTTAGGCTTAGTGTTATTGGCCACCTTTTCCATATTCTCGTTTAACTTGAATAATAGAATAACCAGCTCAGCAGCGACGCGAGCTAAAATCGCGCCGGTGACAATAAAAGCAATACCTTCGATGAAATTAAAAAATCCACCGGAGAACATATGCCCCAGACCGTTCCACGCAACCCCTACTAAACATAACCAATACGCCATGCGAATTAGGCCGGGAGTTAGCATTTCATTAAAAAACAGAACTTTTTGAGCAAGCGGCTCAGCTAGAAATTCATTGACTTTATCGTTCATATTCAACTCCATGGGTTCAAAGAAATGATCAGCTACTGTATCTGTCACAGCAAGCCTAAAACAGTATTTATGCGCCTAATTTAAGTATAAACCCAGTCGAACACCATTAGACACGAGTTTACATTTAATCGGCAGCGATTCTGCTATACATTAAGGCGGGCAAATCTAATCTAAACTAATGGTTATAGTTTATTTCTTTTCAAGACTTTATAGTTGCAAATATCACCTTAAAACCAGACACTATGCGACGCTTGTATTACATTCAAAGCAAGCTAATAAAACGCTTACCTTTTCGAGAACTCAAAATATGACCATCACAATGGCCTTAGCACTAATTGTCGCGGGCTTCTTCTTATTGATGTGGAGTGCCGACCTATTGGTCGACAATGCCAGCGAGCTCGGGCATCGACTTGGAGTCTCCTCATTTTTAATTGGCATTGTCGTCATTGGTTTTGGCACCTCTGCCCCAGAAATGTTCGTGTCGGCCGTGGCCGCGCTAAAAGATCAAGGTAACCTGGCCTTGGGCAATGCGCTCGGGTCAAATATCACCAATATTGGCCTAGTGCTTGGTCTTGCAGCACTATTACGCCCCCTGCCGGTGACCGCCACCACCGCCCGCAAAGACATTCCAATCGTTATAACGGTTGGTGCCATCGCTATCTTTCTAGTTTCAGATGGGGTGCTATCCCATATTGATGGATTCTTCTTATTAGCATTGCTGATTAGTTATTTAGTTTGGTCAGCGCGCAACTCAGAAGGCTTTGGCGGCGAACCCTCAATTGAAAATCTGGCTAAAGACCCTCGCGAATTGGACCTAAGCCTGCTAAACCACCCCAAAGGTAGGTCCACCAAAACCGCCATCATGTGGACCATAGGCAGCATTATTTTATTGATGATTGCCTCGCAAATGTTGGTGGAGGGTGCGGTAACCATTGCTCGCTCAATGGGTGTCAGTAACTTGGTTATTGGTTTAACCATTATTGCGATTGGCACTAGCCTACCAGAGTTGGCTGCAGCCATTGCGGCGGCCCGCAAGGGAGCTCATGACATGATTATTGGCAACATCATTGGCTCAAATGTATTCAATACGCTTGGGGTGCTGGGTTTAACTGGCGCAATTCAAACAACCAAGATTGATACCTCTGCCCTGGCACGCGATTTTCCGATTATGTTGTTGTTCACTATCGCAATGTTCTTGTTTGCCAATTCAAAAGGACACTTCAGTCGCCGCGAAGGCGCCACCATGCTAACTGCGTATGTGGTTTATATTTGCTATTTAGTATTTACAACGCTAAAGTAATTTACCAGTTTAAGAGCGACTCTAGCCAAAAAATTTACCTATAGCTAAACACCCTCTACAGCAACCCTCGCCATTCCAATAACGCGAGATTTGGAGTCAAAAAAATGATCCCACATAAAACGGCTTTTTTAACAACAGCGCGCGAAGTGCTTGAGATTGAAGCTTCGGCTATCGAGCAGCAATTAAACGCGCTGGATCACCATTTTGAACAAGCTTGCCGACAAATACTCGATTGCGAAGGACGGGTGGTGGTGACAGGAATGGGTAAATCAGGGCATATCGCAGGCAAAATAGCTGCAACGCTTGCGAGCACAGGCACTCCCGCTTTTTTTGTTCATCCTGGCGAAGCGAGTCATGGCGATCTCGGCATGATTACCCCAAAAGATCTAGTTCTGGCTATCTCCAATTCAGGCGAAACCCCGGAAGTACTAACCATACTACCGATCATTAAACGAATGGGAGTGACCTTAATCGGCATAGCCGCTATCGCTGAATCGACCCTCGCAAGGCTGTCCGATACTTTCATCAAAGTATCGGTAAACAAAGAAGCCTGCCCAATGAACTTAGCACCCACTGCCAGCACTACCGCCACCTTAGCGATGGGTGACGCTTTAGCGATAGCCGTATTAAAAGCACGTGACTTCACGGAACAGGATTTTGCTCGCTCACATCCAGGCGGCTCATTAGGTCGGCGCTTGCTGTTATACGTCGAAGACATCATGCATAGCGGCGACGACGTACCCTCGATAGGCCCAGATCAAAGCCTTTCTGATGCCTTAGTGGAAATGTCAGGCAAAGGCCTAGGCATGACCGGCATCGTAGATGCAGCCGGCTTGGTAATTGGGATTTACACAGACGGCGATTTACGCAGATCTTTGGCCGCAAACCATGGCTTAGACACGCCAGTTAAAGACATCATGTCAAGACAACCGATCACTATCGAGGGCGACGTACTCGCTGCTGAGCTTGTCACAATGATGGAAGCCAACCGAATCAACAGTATTCTCGTGACTAAAAATAATGTTCTGGTTGGCGCACTTAATATGCAAGACCTATTGCGCGCCGGAGTACTATAATCATGACGTTAGTTAAATTTTCCGATCTTCCCAAGCTACCCTATGATCCACCAAGCAAGGTGATGGCAGCTGCCAGCAAGATCAAACTTGCTCTATTTGATGTTGATGGAGTACTGACCGATGGCACTTTGCTTTATAGCGAAGCCGGCGAGCAAACCAAAGCATTTAATGCGCTTGATGGTCACGGGCTAAAAATGCTGCAGCAAGCGGGCATCAATGTTGGAATTATCTCGGCGCGTAATTCCTTGGCCCTGCAAACGCGCCTAAGTGATTTAAATATTGCTCACAGCTTTCTTGGCGTTAACGACAAGCGAGCAGTGTTTGCAGAACTAATTTCAAGCCTGCAGCTTAAACCCCAACAATGCGCATTCACTGGTGATGATGTTATTGATTTACCAGTCATGATGGAGTGCGGATTGAAATTCTCGGTTCAAAACGGTCATTTTATCGTGCGCGATCTAGCAGATTGGGTGGCACCCTTTTCAGGTGGCCATGGCGCAGTGCGTGCGATCTGCGATGTCTTGCTCTATAGCCACAAGACCTATCCAATAGATTTGCAAATAGACTCATCGCCCCAATAATGTAAAGAATTCTCTGATTAACTATAAACGGCCTCGGCAAGGCTTAACTAGAGATCTCTTTAATGAAACAGCATAAACACAATGGCAATTAGCTCCAACCCTGAATGAAACAGCTCGAAACCGTTCTCTATATTTCAATACTCGGCATTGTTGGCTTATTCGGCATCTACCTGCAAAACTCCCTCATGGAAGACGAGCCCGAAGAGCAGAACTTTCTAAACCGCCACGACCCCGATTATTATATTGAAAATTTTACCGCCACCGGCCTGGATAAAAATGGTCAGCGGCGCTTTGTTATTGAAGCAGAACGCATGGCTCACTTTCCAGACGACGACACTGCCCTACTCGACTTACCCCATGTCGTCGAATATGAATTAGGTTTCGCCCCAAGGCACACCTATTCAGACGAGGGCTGGATGTCGTCAAGTGGCGATGAGATTATTTTGACCGGCAATGTCAAAATTGTAGTTGAAAAGGATTCACGCGGGCCGGGCGGCACGATGAAATCAAAACGCATGAGAATCCTATTAGATAAAAGCAAAGATGGCGGCGGCTTATTCAAATAGTCACTAATTAACAACGTTATCGTTCAGCTACGGTACAGTGTACTATGCTAATATCTGCTGCCTCAAAGAGACTCTTCATCCGCTGAGGACCTAACCCTAGAACTGCTTAGATCCAACAATTTCTGAGCCGGCATTTGCAGACCAAAAGAATGCCATCGCAGGCACCATTTATTAAATAATTTAAATCGCGTAGTTTTCACATGAAACTTATTAGTCTTACCAAGACACTATTAGCCTCAATCGTTCTACTTGGCGCTATTAGCAGTCAAGTGCTCGCGCTTAGTACCGACCGCGATCAACCCGCGGAAATCGAAGCCGATGATATCGAGTTTGATTTCAAAAATGGCACCCGTACTTACCTTAAAAATGTATTGGTTGTTCAGGGCACACTGCGAATTAAGGCAGACAAGGTAGTCGCAAACTATGGTGAAACAGATTTAGAAAATGCCACGGCCTGGGGGTCACTGGCGAGATTTAAGCAACGCCCAGATGACAAGCCCGACGATACTGAAGGCTGGGCCAAAAAAATTATCGTTGACCAGGTGAAAAATACCATCACACTGATTGGTAAGGCCGCATTGAAGCAAGGTCCGAATACTGCGCGCGGAGACACGATTGTCTACAATATGGCCACCGACAAAATGAAAATTTCCGGCGGATCCAAAGTCCAAGCCGCGGGTAAAGACGGCCAAGCGCCTGAACATAAACTTGAAGACCCGTTCAAGGCTGACAATCAAGGCCCAGCAGAAGCAACCGCTGCTAAGCAAAAACCTAAGGCCAACACTACAGTTGCCGAGGGAGCCAGTAATAAGGGCAGTAGCGCCTTCGAGCCGGCGCAAGAAGAAGCTGCTATAGAGGAAGCGCTAGACCAAGAACCAGCGCCTGCACCGACCAAATCAGGCCGTTCTCGTCTGATAATTCAACCCAAGTGAAAATTAGCATTATAAGGCCCATATGAGTGTTCTCGCGCTATGAGTATTTTAGAAACCAAGAATCTGTGTAAAAGCTATAAAGGACTCGAGGTTGTAAAAAAAATCAACATCAGCGTCGAAAGCGGTCAAGTGGTGGGATTGCTAGGGCCAAATGGTGCTGGCAAAACAACCAGCTTTTACATGGTCGTTGGCTTGGTTCGCAGCGACAGTGGGCGCATCTTGCTTAACGGCCAAGACATTAGTCATCTACCAATGCACTCTAGAGCTAAACTTGGCATAGGCTATCTACCGCAGGAGCCGTCGATATTTCGCAAGCTAACGGTTGAAGACAACCTAATGGCGGTGCTTGAAACTGATCGCAGTACCACTTTACAAGAACGGCGGCAACGGGTTGAGCAGCTTCTGGAAGAATTCAACATTGGCCACAAGCGAGACACCTTAGGCATATCGCTATCAGGCGGTGAGCGAAGACGGGCTGAAATAGCCAGAGCCATCGCCCTGCGGCCCTACTTTATTTTATTGGACGAACCGTTTGCTGGCATTGATCCTATCTCGGTTGGCGACATTCAACAGATTATCGATTATTTGAGAAATACCGGTATTGGGATCATCATTACCGATCATAATGTGCGAGAGACCTTGGATATCTGTGACCACTCTTATATTTTAACAGAGGGTAGCGTACTAACCGAGGGAACCGCAAAACAAATTTTAAGCCACCAGGGTGTAAGGGATGTATATCTTGGATCTAAGTTTAAAATTTAGTCGATTGAGATTTTTTTGAATAAACGCGTTTGAGCTACGCCGAGACACAATACACCAACATGCCACTGAAAATTTATTGGCATTGTCACAGGCTTGTGACTAAAATTAGTTTATCGTCTGGTAAAGCCGATCAGCAACATAAGCATAATTGGTCGCGCCCTCCGGACTCGATTGCGGTCTCAGAGTTAGCGACCAAGCCGATTAACTACAAAGCTATTTAATTCCCCTGCTTAGATGAAGCAAAGCCTTAACTTAAAACATGCTCAACAGCTTTCGCTGACCCCACAGCTTAAGCAGTCGTTAAAATTATTACAGCTCTCCTCGCTCGAATTGGAACAAGAAATCCAAAGCGCAATCGACAACAACCCCTTACTTGAGAGAGTTGAAACCCCTACCCCCGAGCTGCTCCCAAGCACCAATGATTCGCTCAATTTGGATGACCCCAATGAGCCCGCAGAGACTTCTGACCCGTCGTTAGAGATACCTCGCGACGATACTCTAAACGCTGGCGATGATTTGTCTAAGGCATATGATACGCCGAGGCTTAACGAGCGCCAAACTGCAGTCAGTTTGGATCAAACTCATACCGATGCCAGTAACTTTTTAGTCACTCACAATAGCTTGACTGATCACCTAAGCTGGCAAATTCAAATGACCAAATTGAGTCAGCGAGATAAGTTAATTGCAAATACCCTACTACACAGCTTAGATGAAGAGGCCTATTTAAGAGCTGAACTAAGCGAAATCGCTGAGCTACTGCCGTTAGATCTGGGCATAGAATTGGATGAAATCCAGGTTATTCTCAGCCTAATCAAAACCCTAGACCCGATTGGCGTTGGCGCTAAGGATTTACAGGATCGCCTTAGCCTGTTGCTGGACCAAATAGAACCAACAACAGTTGGACTAGAACTAGCCAAAGGCATTGTCAATGAACACTTAGCGCTACTCGCCAATAGAGACCTCGCCCGACTAAAACAAACGCTGTCTGTCAAACAAGAAGATTTGGTAATTAGTGTGCGCCTGATCACTCAACTCAACCCTTATATTATTAGCCAGTTCGCTAGCGACACCAGAAACTACATAACTCCTGACATCGTAGTCAATAAACGTAATGATAGTTGGGCCGCAGTATTAAATTCTGATAATCAATTTAAATTACGCGTAAATGAGGAGTATGCTAATTTATTAAAGTCAAAGATTGATCAACCCAGTAGTGACTACATTCAGGCAAATCTGACGCAAGCGAAAATCTATATTAAAAGCCTATTGAGCCGCTACGACACCCTGTTGTTAGTCGCTCAAGCGATCGTAGAACATCAATCGGCTTTCTTTGAATATGGCGAATTAGCAATGAGACCCTTGATTTTACACGACATAGCACAACAATTAGAAATGCATGAGTCAACAATTTCCCGCGCTATTTCGGGAAAGTACCTTGTTGCCAGCGGCCGTGCTTACCAACTTAAGTACTTTTTTTCGAGCGCCCTAGCGAGCACCGACGGCAGCAGTTCAAGCTCAACCGCCATCCGCTCTTTGATCAAGCAAATGGTTGATCAAGAATCAAAAACGAAACCACTAAGCGATAGTAAAATAGCAAAAAAATTAGAAGAGAAAGGGATTGTTGTAGCTCGACGAACGGTCGCCAAGTACCGGGAAAGCATGCTTATAGCACCCTCAAGTCAACGTAGAGAATTATCATAAGACACAATTAATTCAAACCAATCTAGTCAATAGGAGATTTATATGCAGCTAACTATATCAGGACACCAAATTGATCTTACCGATTCTATGAAGAATTACATTGTTGAAAAGATGCAGCGCATAGAGCGCCATTTCGACCATCTAAACAGTATCGATGTGATACTGCATGTTGAAAAAATACACCACAAAGCTGAAGCCACGATAAACGCTAAAGGCGTGACCCTACATGCTCAGGCTGATTCAGACAACATGTACGCCAGCATCGACGAATTAACCGATAAACTTGATTCTCAAGTGCTTAAGCACAAGGAAAAACTGACCGACCACCATCGTAGTGGCGGTGCACTGAAAAATCAGACATTTGAGGACCAACTCCCGGCAGATTATCCCGAATAAGCATTAATAATGATTTAACAGAGAATTATTTGTTAATGGTATGTGCTTAACAGGTGTATCTAGACCCGTTTGTTGATAATCTTAGTTTACTAATGAGCTGGCTAACGAACTAGCCAGCTCAATCAACTTTACGCACAATAGTAAACCTCATGACAGACACGACTGCGTTGCATGAATATTTGGATGCACGCCTAATCCACGTTAACTCAGATGTGAGTAGCCCCAAAAAGCTATTACAAGAGATGGCGCGACTACTCTTTATCCCACTCCAAGAATCGGGCCAAGAGTGTAGAGAAAAAGACGTATACCACGCCCTATTGGAACGGGAAAAATTAGGGAACACCGGGATTGGCAATGGTGTTGCACTGCCACATAGTCGGTTTCAACACACCGATAAGGCTATTATTGCGATTATCACTTTAAGCCAAGCCATCGATTACGATAGCTCAGACGGACAGCAAGTGGACATAGCCTTTGGGTTGATAGTCCCACAAGAAGCGACTCAAGAACATCTTCAAATTCTTGCTGAAATCGCGGGCACGATGTCGAAGGAAGACAACAAAAATCATTTAGTCTCAGCCACGTCTGCCGAACAGGCAATAGCCATAATTAAGGCTCAAGTTTGATATGGAGGCTAATCTCGCTACGCCGCCGAGTACCTTTACCGATTGCCCTTAATTGGTTCACTCCTCA
The DNA here is from genome assembly GCA_963925935.1 of uncultured Arenicella sp. GTDB lineage: Bacteria > Pseudomonadota > Gammaproteobacteria > Arenicellales > Arenicellaceae > Arenicella. The sequence continues at coordinate 9,531 of CAWUWF010000006.1, forward strand.
TTAATCCTATCATTCGAATCAACTATTACGCCAAATGAACTTAAGCACTTTCTTCATCATTAGTGGCACGTCTGGCTCTGGCAAAACCATCGCCCTGCAAGTTCTGGAAGACCTTGGCTTTTACTGTATCGACAATCTTCCTGCATCTTTACTGCCTGAGCTGGCCGCAAAGGCAGTCACTGCAGATGACAAACAAGCGACTTTCACGAATAATTACGCAGTAAGTATCGATTCACGCAATAAAGATTTCATTGGCGACTTGAAAGATAATTTTGCAAGCCTCAGGTCATTAAACATCAACTACACGGTGATTTTTCTAGACGCCGACGATCACACTCTATTAAAACGCTATAGCGAAACTCGGCGCAAACACCCGTTATCTGATGAAAATACGTCTTTATTGGAGGCAATAACTAAGGAAAGAAAAATTCTAGAGCACATTGCAGATATTGCTGACCGCAGGATTAACACCGCCGATACCACGCCTCACGAGCTGAGGTCACAGATTCGCAATTATGCCGCGTCCAATGACGAGGCGGCCATGACTCTATTATTTCAGTCTTTTGGGTTTAAATATGGAAGCCCCACTGATACCGATTTTGTATTTGATGTACGCTGTTTACCTAATCCGTACTGGGAGCCAGAGCTTAAGGCTCTAACTGGGCAGGATCCTGCGGTCATAAGTTACCTGAAATCTCAGCCTGAATGTATTGATATGTATCAAACAATACGAGATTTTATCGAACATTGGGTGCCGAGCTTTATTGCCGACAACAGAAGCTATATGACGGTCGCCATTGGGTGTACGGGTGGCCAGCATAGGTCAGTCTTTTTATCTGATCTAATGCAGAAACATTTCTCTGACAATGATTTAATTCAAACTCAAGTACGTCACCGCGAATTAGATCTTTAGGAAGCCTCGGATTAACTAACCAATTATTGCTACAAAGTTATGCTTGAACAAGACATTGAAATCATCAACAAACTGGGACTGCACGCGCGCGCGGCAGCAAAACTAGTCAGCACCGCGGCGAGCTACGCTTGCCGCGTTCAGCTCGATTTTGGAGGAAAACAAGCAGATGCCAAAAGCATTATGGCAGTAATGATGCTGGCCGCAGCAAAAGGCAGTTTAATTACAATTCGCTGTGAAGGCGAGGATGAAAAAAACGCTATGGATGCCGTTATTGAATTAATTGACAGTTACTTTGGCGAGGACGGATAGATTATGTTGAGTCTATTTGGCTCAGGAATTGGTCGCGGTATTGCGATCGGTAAAGCCTATGTGCTCAAGAGCAGCGAAATCGAGACTCAACAGCTCCAACTCGAAAAAAAACAAATCCCGGCTGAGATAACTCGCTTTAAAAAAGCGGTCCTCGCCAGCGAAGAGCAATACAAATCAATCTTAAGGCAACTACCAAAGGACGCGCCAAAGGAGAGTGCTGCTTTTATCAATGCGCACATGATGATGTTACGTGACCCGCTACTAGTGGATGAGTCGATCAATATTATTCGCCGCGACTCAGTCAATGCCGAGTATGCCTTACAGACTCAATCTGCCAACTTAGTGAAAGTATTTGAGCAGATGAACGATGCCTATTTACGTAATAAAAAAGTTGACGTACAGCACATCACCAATCGATTGCTGCGGAGCTTGCTTGGTATTGTCTCGCATAACCTTGATGAATTTAACGACGACAATCTAACCGGACGCATCATAGTCAGTCGGGATTTGAGCCCGGCTGAGACAATGTTCATTAAAGGGCATAAAGTCGCCGCCTTCGTCACTGACTTGGGCAGTCAGATATCTCATACGGCGATTGTTGCTCGCAGCTTACGCCTACCCGCGGTGGTTGGCCTGCACGGCAGCAGCAAATACATTTGCGATGACGACATGCTGGTGGTAGACGGCAAACGGGGCATCATCATCATCAACCCCAGTAATGTGGTATTGCGCCAATACAAAAAGATTCAACGCCGAATCAGAGAGCGCGAAAAAGATTTGGTCAGCCTAACCAATCGAACCAGTAAAACAATTGACGGCCAGCGCATACAGTTATTGGCTAATATTGAATCTGCTAACGATCTTCGCGATGTAAAACGCGTAAAGGCGGCGGGTGTAGGCTTGTATCGCACCGAATACTTGTATATGAACCGAGATTCTGCCCCCTCAGAAAACGAACAATTCAAAGCCTATAAAAGAGTGCTTTCAGGTTTTGATAAATCGGTCGCTGTACGCACCCTAGATATCGGTGGCGATAAACAGCTGGAGTTTCACTATCCACAAAAAAAATCCAGCGAATCACCTTTGGGTCTACGGGCCGTGCGTCTATGTTTAAATAATATTGAATTATTCAAACCTCAATTACGCGCCATTTTAAGAGCCTCGGCGTTTGGAAAAGTATCAATTATGATACCCATGGTTAGTACCTTTGATGAAATCAGCCAAGTGCACGCAATCATCAAACAAACCAAAGCGGAACTAAAACAAGAAAATCTCGCCTATGACTCGAGAATAAAAGTGGGCGCTATGATCGAAGTCCCGGCCGCCGCTATCATGGCTGACATGTTTGCCCAAAAACTCGACTTTTTATCGATAGGCACTAACGACCTTATTCAATACACGCTAGCCATTGACCGAGTTGACGACGCGGTTAACTATCTATACGACCCAATCCACCCAGCCGTACTGCAACTCATCCATCGAGTTATCCGCGCTGGAGAAAAAGCCGGCATCCCAGTATCGCTGTGCGGGGAAATGGCCGGCAACACCCAGTACACGCGCTTGCTATTAGGTTTGGGCCTGAAAAATTTCAGCATGGATTCAACCTACTTATTGGATGTCAAAGAACAGATTTTAACGACCGACATTAGCAAGTTGACTTACAACGTTAAGAAGATCCTTGCTGCCGACAGCCCGATTCAAGCGCGAGAATATTTGAGCAAATTGAATAGACTATAGGGTGTTCAAATCATCCTTGGCTAAGCAATGCAAAGGACCAAAAACGATAGATTATGCGGTGGCAATTACTTGACGTATAGTCACCCAAAATTGAAATAACTGACTAAGGGAGCCTCTAATTTGGTATAAACAATCAGTACAAGGCACCCTATACTTTACCAGAGGCTCCTTAAAGCTCCTCTAATATCGCCATTACTCAATTTAACCACCGCTATCAATCTCCGCGGTTAACCACACAACCTAACCGGATTCACCGTGCACTCTAGCCTCCAAATCGACAATATCGTTGAATTGCTTGACACAAATAATGTGGCAGCAATACAGGCCGAATTTGCAGATGCACACCCCGCAGATATTGCGGACACTTTAGAAAGCCTCACTCCGACAATTCGGCTAGCGGCGTGGGAACATATTCCAGAGGCGGCAAAGGGACAAGTACTAGCTGAACTTAGTGAGGGCGTATTCAAGGATCTCGCGGAAGATATCGACAAACAGCAACTCATTGACTCGATCAAGCTGTTAGATGTCGACGATATTGCTGACTTAATACCTGACCTTCCAGAAGAAACTTTAGCCGACGTATTATTCGCAGTTGATAGCGACACCCGTAATAGCTTGGGTGAAGTGCTATCTTATCCTGAAGACAGCGCCGGCGGTTTGATGAACTTAGATATCACCGCAGTAAGGGGCAATATTTCGCTCGAAGTGGTGCTGCGCTTCCTGCGCTTAAAAGGCAGCCTGCCTGAACAAACAGACGCTATCTACCTAGTCGATGGAGATAGTCACCTGACCGGAATTTTGCCAATCGAACGGCTAATAACAGCGCCTATATCAGACTTAGCTTTCGTACATGCGATCCAAGACCCCGTGTCATTCAACTGCCTGGATGATGAAGAATACGTGGCCAAAGCCTTTGCCGATTACGACTTAGTGTCTGCGCCGGTAGTAGATCACGAAAATAGATTACTAGGCCGCATCACAATTGATGATGTGGTAGACGTTATCCGCGAACAAGCGGAGCACGACATAATGGCAACAGCTGGACTTAGAAACGAAGCAGATATATTTGCGCCGGTGATAGAAACGACACGTAATCGCTCGGTTTGGCTTGGAGTGAACTTAGTCACTGCTCTTTTAGGCTCATGGGTAATCGGTCAATTCGAGGGTTCAATTCAAGAGCTTGTCGCATTGGCTGTACTGATGCCTATTGTCGCAAGCATGGGCGGTAACGCGGGCACCCAAACACTCACCGTGGTAATTCGCGGTATGAGCACCGGCACCATTAGCGCAGGAAACGTGCTAAACGTATTGAAAAAAGAAACCATGGTTGGTGTGCTCAACGGGGTTTTATGGGCGGCAGTAATCGCAGTAATTGCTGCGCTTTGGTATACCAATATTCATCTTGGCTTAGTCATCGCGTGCGCAATGACAGCCAACTTGATCATGGGCGCGATTGCCGGAGTAATTATCCCCGTGTTTCTCGAAAAAATGAACGTCGACCCAGCACTAGCAGGTGGCGTTGCACTAACCACAGTAACCGATGTGGTCGGTTATTTTTCAGTTCTCGGCCTCGCTACCTGGCTACTATTGCCCTAGGGAGTCTCCTGCTAAGGTCAAATAGCCTCTGGCTTGGCTGCCCGTGACGGGCTGATGCTGGAGCGCTTTAATTGATTAACTGGTTTATTATTTTCACTAAATAGAAAAACAAATAAACAAGCTCTTATAAGCAAATGGTTTTGACTAATGCTACTGCTATTTAATTGGGCTTTAGGAAAATATCAGCTAAACTATACTGATGGATCTGTTCAATATCATCTCAAATAATCGGCTTTGGAATAAGCACGGCGCACTAGCTGTGTGGCTATTGGCGTGTCTCGCATTGTTGATTTCGGTTTCTCGAATTGGATGGACCAGCTACTCACAGGCCAAAATAAAAAATGCCAACTACCAGGCTCAAGACATTAATCCTTTAGTGAAGTCGAGCAAACAACTATACAGAGTCAATGACATTGTCTCTGCTAATTTGTTCGGCGACCCTACCCCAAAAGAAATCGTTGAAAAGGCGCCGAAAACGACACTTGATTTGACCTTACGAGGCATTCTCTGGGCCACCGATTCGACTCAGGCAAGAGCCATCATCCAGAGCGGCAAAAAATCATCAGAATTGTATTCGGTTGGTGAAACCATTAGGGGCGCTGGAGCTTCGGTTAAGGAGATTCGCGATGGTGAAGTACTGCTTGATCGCAACGGGGCAACTGAGAGTTTGCCTTTGTTAAAAAAGACCAGCGGTGCCTATGGGCCGCTGATTACTTATTCCGACACAGCGGCTGAGATTCCGATTGGCAGCACTAAGCGTGGCCGCAGCGCGTATAGCAACACCCCACCCAGAAAAATTCGTGAACCTAACTTTTCTGGGTTGGACAAAGCACTCAAAAAAATGGGCGATATTTAGACCTAAAATCTGCAATCATTTGTCTTAAAGAAGCGCTGATTAAGGATTCACAACCACAGCACCAGACTGCCAATCTCCAGCCCTGGCTACCGACAAAGAACCTTAGCATTAAACAGTCTAGTAATACCCAGATTGCTTTTGCTCAGACGCCAGTCTATTGCGCAACTCTCCCACGCTAGCAAATAAACCACCTAATAGTTTTTCTTGCAATCCTTGTTTGATATGCATTTTTATTTCATAAATATCGTAGATTTCCAGCGCATCTATCAATAATTCATCACTGGTTTTGATTTCATCAATCAAGTTCAGTTCCAGAGCCTGAGTGCCATACCAGTGCTCGCCAGTCGCAACTTTATCGATATCCAACTTGGGACGGTGAGTCGAGACAAAATCTCTGAATAAAGCATGCGTTTCCTGCAGGTCTAAGGTTAGCTTTTCTCTTTCTTTATCGGTATTTTTCCCAAACATAGTAACGGTACGTTTGAATTCACCTGCAGTGTGTTGTTCGAAATCAATCCCCGCTTTATCAAGCAATCTATTAAAATTGGGTAACTGCGCTAACACTCCGATGGAACCCAGTATTGCAAACGGCGCCGCGACAATTTTATCCGCAACACAGGCCATCATATAACCGCCACTGGCTGCAACTTTGTCCACAACGACCGTTATATTTAATTTGGAATTTTTAATCCGTTGTAATTGTGACGCTGCAAGCCCATGCTCATGAACAATTCCACCTGAGTTGTCTAGCTTAAGTAAAACCTCATCTTGTGGTTGAGCCACACTAAGCAAAGCGGTGATTTCATCGCGCATGGTAGCCACTTCAGAGGCTCTAATATCGCCATCAAACTCCAAGACATACAGCTTTGGCCTGGGCTTGTCTGGAACCTTAGATTTTTGTTGCTTCTTTAAATCCTTAGCCACCTGCTTGCTTAACTGCTTAAACTCCTTCTTATCCATTATTGATTGAGTAACGCGTTCTTTCATATCACGATACTTATCATTTAAATTGGTTACCCTCAATTCAGCATCTTCCTCCTTTTTACGGCTTCCGGTAATAATCGCCACAGCAAACACTAATGCTATTAACGCAGTTATAGTTTTGGCAATAAAAAGGCCATAAGAAAATAAGAATTCCGACATACTAAATGCTCAATAAATTATCTGAAGTGGCGGCTATTATACTCATGCATTCACGCCACGCTAGCTTGTAGCGCCGCATAACTTGACTTTTAATGCTCGTCATCTATATTGGGCTTAATAGCAGCAAACGGCTCATTTTGGATGGTCGTAATGTTATTGAAAGACATTAGGTGTTTTTAATCTGCGTAACCCGCTCATCCAAAAAATTTTGTCTAACGATTTCTTTAAATAGAAATTACAAAAATTGACAGATCACTAATCAGGATAAAGATCATGGCTGCAAAAAAGAAGGTATCAAAAGGTAAGGCTGTCGCTAATAAAATCGCGAAACCTGTCACTAATAAGGCAGCTAAACCTGCTGCTAAGAAAGTCGCTAAGCCCGCAGTTAAAAAGGTTGCTCAAAAAATAGCGAAACCTGCAGCGAAGAAGGTTACCAAGAAAGCTGCGAAACCGGCCGCTAAAAAAGTCTCCAAGCCCGCAGTTAAAAAGGTTGCTCAGAAAATAGCGAAACCTGCAGCGAAGAAGGTTACCAAGAAAGCCGCCAAACCGGCCGCTAAAAAAGTCGCTAAGCCCGCAGTTAAAAAGGTTGCTCAGAAAATAGCGAAACCTGCAGCGAAGAAGGTTACCAAGAAAGCTGCGAAACCGGCTGCTAAAAAAGCCGCCAAGCCCGCAGTTAAAAAGGTTGCTCAGAAAATAGCGAAGCCTGCAGCAAAGAAGGTTACCAAGAAAGCTGCGAAACCGGCCGCTAAAAAAGTCGCCAAGCCCGCAGTTAAAAAGGTTGTTCAGAAAATAGCGAAACCTGCAGCGAAGAAAATTACCAAGAAAGCGGCCAAGCCGGCTGCTAAAAAGAGAACCGTTAAAAAGGGCGGTCTAACAATACCGCGACCGTTCTAGCAATTAGCCTCATTGGACTATCTCAATGGAATCGACAACCGCTGATTTTCAGCGGTTTTTTTAACCCAATCTCATTCGATGTTAGCCGATCCCCTTTGGGCTCACTGAGACTTTGGTCATTCTCTCAATCAGCTAAGCTATGTTAGGATTGAGATACTAATTAATACACCCGTTGCATGATTATTTGCACAGCGAAAATCACCCATGTCCAGAGCGTTAGATGTACCAAAACAGTTAGAAAGCGAGATTAATATTACCGCTGCCCAAGCGCGGTCTATCAGACATAGTTCGATGGGTACCACAACCGAACTAGAATTAAAAACAAAGATCCTCGCCCAATTGAAAGCCCAAGACGCGATTTTGGTGTCTCATTACTATGTTGACGATGATTTGCAAGACTTGGCCGAGGACAGCGGCGGCACGGTATCAGATTCCTTAGAGATGGCTCGTTACGCTTATGAACATAAGGCAAGCACAATTATAGTCGCTGGGGTTAAGTTCATGGCTGAAACATCTAAAATTTTGAGCCCTGAGAAGCGAGTGCTGCTTCTCGATAACGACGCGCAATGTTCATTAGACATAGGCTGCCCTATTGACGAATTTTCGGCTTTTTGCGACCAACACCCAGATCGCACAGTAGTTGTCTACGCTAACACCAGTGCTGCCGTTAAAGCGCGCGCTGACTGGGTGGTGACCTCATCTATTGCATTGGAGATTTGTACCTACCTTAAACGAAAAGGTGAAAAAATACTCTGGGGCCCCGATCGTTTCCTTGGTGGTTATATTCAAAAGGAGACCGGTGCTGACATGATCATGTGGCAGGGTTCTTGCATTGTTCACGAAGAGTTTAAAGCCGACAAGCTGCTCGACATGAAAAAGGACTATCCAGATGCAGCTGTGTTAGTACACCCAGAATCGCCAATGAATGTGATCGATTTGGCAGATGTGGTTGGTTCTACCAGCAAGCTATTGAAAGCAACCCAAGAACTACCCAATAAACAATTCATAGTCGCCACCGAAGACGGTATTTTTCACAAGATGAAACAATATTCGCCCGACAAAGAGTTTATCGCGGCACCCACCGCGGGCAATGGCGCTACGTGCAAGAGTTGCGCGCAATGTCCTTGGATGAAGATGAACGATTTACAAAGGCTAAGTAAGGTTCTGGATAATGGAGACAACGAAATATTCATCGAAGAACAAACCAGAATTAAAGCGGCTAAGTCATTAAAACGTATGGTTGATTTTGCCAAGGAGCATATCCGAGCAGACATTAATGTCACTGGTAACGCCTAATCGTTTACATAGCGCTAACTCTGCAGAGCTTATAGTATGGGCTTCAACTCTTGCCAACACTCCCGTCTAAAGCTGTTTGTTGGCGCTAACTACAAATACAAGAACAGCAATAAACGATAGATGAAGTACTTAGGTCAAGAAAGCGATATAGCCAACAGCAACACGACCATCGGTGTGTTACTGGTGAATTTAGGAACGCCCGAAAGGCCTGTATGCCCAAGCTTGCGCGACTATCTGTCAGAGTTTTTGATGGACCCTCGAGTCATAGAAATACCTAAATTACTGCGCGCTATTTTAGTTAGAGGCATTATCATCAATGTGCGCTCGCATAAAAGTGCAGCAATTTACCGTCAGATTTGGACCAAAGACGGCTCGCCACTGTTAATCAACAGTACCAAGCTGGGTGATAAAGTCTCACAAGTACTGGCTAATCAACAAGGTTCTTATCAAGTAGAAGTTGGTATGCGGTATGGTAAGCCGAGCGTGGCAGACAAAATTGCTGATTTGCACGCCCAAGGAATCAGAACCTTGGTAGTTATCCCAATGTACCCACAATACAGCGGCAGCACCAATGGTTCGACCTTTGACGCCCTCGGCGCGGCATTTCGAAAACAGCGCTGGGTACCGCAATTACATTTTGTGAGTGATTACTATCGTCGCAAAACTTATATAAAGGCGATAGGCGATTCAATTAGTCAACACTGGCAGCAACATGGCCGCAACCATAAGCTGCTGATGTCCTTTCACGGAATACCGAAAAAGTACATTGGTCGCGGAGACCCTTATCAATCGCAATGCCGTGAAACCGCAGCAGCAATAGCCAAATACCTAGATTTGAAAGAGACTGAATGGATATTGGTTTTTCAATCGCGCTTCGGGGCTGAAGAGTGGTTGCAGCCTTATTGCGATCAAACCTTAAAGTCACTGCCGGCACAAGGCATCAAGTCCGTCGATATTATTTGCCCCGGCTTCAGCGCTGACTGCCTAGAAACGCTTGAGGAAATTGAATGTGAAAACAAACAATACTTTATGCAAGCGGGTGGTGATGCCTACAGCTATATCCCATGCCTAAACGATTCAGATGCGCATGCCCAATTAATGGCTGAGATCGTCACCGACACGACCAGTAAAAGCATAGACACAATCTAATAGAAATTGCTCACACTGTGGCTAAGAACCCCAGGAATTGCGGCGAGAGCCCGCCTTAGATAGCACCCACCCAAGAAAGAGTCCAATCAAGAGTATTCCTACGCCAACTAAGTTTCTGACTCGCTCCGAATTATCTTTCAATGCTTCGTTTTGAATTCGGGTGTCATCAAGCTGCAACAACAAGCGCTGTACTTCAGACTCGAGTTCTTGGTTTTTAGAAGACAAATTAATTTCATCTGCCGATATATCCTTAATTTTAAGCAGTTCGCTCCTGGCGGTTTGAGAGGAATTGGTCAGCAGTACATTTTGTTCGATCAACGACTGGTTTTGCTCCAGACTCTCGGCCAATAGAGTACGAACCTGATCCGGCTCAGAGCGCAATTTCGCTAACTGACTCTCTAATCTATTCACTCTATTACGAGCTGATGGTTTTTCACTCAGAAACCGCGTTATTAAATACCCAATCTGGCCACTAGACGTCTGAACTTGGCTATGCCCATTACCCGAATCAATGCGCAGTACTTCTATGCGAGTACCACTGCGCAGAGCCCTAATAATTTTGTTTTTAATACTCGGCCCAGTCCGCAACATCACTTCAAAATCATCTGTTACATATTTGGTTTGTGCATAGGCCGCGGGTACCAATAACAGGCTGGTGAGTAACAATAGTATTTTGATCTTCATAGGATAGGTTTTTATTATTATAAAGTTAATAATGCCATGGCAGGCTAAGCTTTTTAGTCAGGTGATTATACACTGTGACAGAGCAGTAGACTATTTTCTAAGGTCTCAGAGCTTTTTTGGGTTTTGGAACAGATATCCTTCTTTGGCAATAAAAGTCTCTCGCCTATCGTTATTTCTATGCCTAATCTATTTCCAAATCTTTAAGTTTTCGAGTTAAAGTGTTACGCCCCCAGCCTAAAACTTTTGCGGCATTTTGTCGATGGCCACCGGTATGATCTAAGGCTACTCTGAGCATAATAGCTTCGAAGCGTTTTAATAGATCGTCAAGCACCTGTTGTTGACCCATTTTCAACTTGTAGCGCACTAACATTGCCAGAGCGGTTTCCCAATCCTGAGGCGTTGCTTCATTAGTTGCTTCGGTGATTTCTTTTGGCAGGTCTTCGGGACTAACCCTTTGTGCAGGCGCCATTACCGTTATCCATCGACAAACATTCTCCAGCTGGCGCACATTACCCGGCCAATCATACGCCATCATTTTTGTCAGTGCTGATTGCGAAAGCGTTTTTCTCTCTACCTCTAATTCGTCAGCAGTGGTGCGCAAAAAACGCTTAGCCAACAACGGTACATCTTCCACTCGTTCTTTTAGCGCAGGTAAGTTGATACGAATAACATTGAGGCGGTGATATAGGTCCTCGCGAAAATCACCATTGGCGACCCGCTCTTCCAAATTTCGATTGGTCGCAGCCAATACGCGTACGTCTACCGACACTAAATCGCGACCGCCAACACGGTAAAACCGCCTATCAGATAGCACCCTTAGCAAACGAGTTTGTAGGTCTGCACTCATTTCACCAATCTCATCAAGAAAAAGAGTACCCCCATTAGCCTGCTCGAAGCGACCTTGGCGTTGTGCCTGCGCCCCAGTAAACGCACCTTTTTCATGGCCAAATAATTCGGACTCCAGCAAGTCTGCTGGAATCGCGGCGATATTGATCGCCACAAAAGCAGCGCGGCTACGCGGGCTATGTTGATGGAGAGCATTTGCAACTAGTTCTTTGCCAGTTCCGGACTGGCCACAAATCATCACGTTAATATTCGATTTAGCTAATCGCCCTATGGCACGAAACACTTCTTGCATGGCTGGGGCTTCACCGATGATTTCAACCTCTTTGTCATCTTCATCTACAGCTATGAAGCCGCCGCGCTTAGTTTCTACGGCGCGGTTGGCTAGGCGCACGGCATCATCTAAATCAAAGGGCTTTGGTAGATATTCAAAGGCACCACTGTCATAGGATGCCAGTGCGCTATCGAGATCAGTGTGAGCCGTCATGATAATGCAAGGTACGTTGGCGTAACGCTGCTGCATGATCTTTGCCAACTCTAATCCGCTCATACCAGGCATTCGGATATCAGTCATCAGCACGTCGGGTTGAGACGTTTTTAGTTCCTTCAGGGCTGCTTCAGCGTCTTCAAAATCTACTACTTCAAAGCCATCAGCCCTTAGCGTACGTGCCAACACCCACCGAATAGAAGAGTCGTCATCTACGATCCAAACTTTGTGCTTTGCGTACATATTCATAGGATTCCCAAAAATTGATTTAGCTCAGGGCAGTCGGTTTAGCGTCATTGTCAATTTACGTATATGGCAGATAGATGGCGAAGCATGTCTTTCCTTCAAAGTCTTCCAATTGCACCACACCTTTGTGGCGCTGAATAATTTCTTGAGTAATCGATAAGCCAAGCCCAGTGCCGGTAGGCCGTCCGGTAACCAGAGGATCAAAGATTATATCGCGCATATGCTCTTCAACCCCTGGACCGTCATCCCAAATTCTTATTTTCAGAGCCTGCCTGTGCAGAATTTGATTGATCGTCACAAATCTTTCGAACTGCGTTATTAGTCCTATTCGTGGGCTAGAGGACTCTACTTGTGCTTCGATAGCATTGCCCACGATATTTAGAACGGCTTGGATCAATTGCTGTTTATCAGCATTTATTTCAGGCAATGCAGGGTCATAGTGCCGCTCGATCGCCAGCTTATTTATTGGCTTCGAACCGCCGCTACTTGATTTAACCGAGACTAAGCCAGCCACATGTTCGAGTACTTCATGAATATTTATCTTAAGCAGCTTGAACTGCTCTCGCGAGCCCATCACTCGGTCCACAAGTTGCGTCAATCTGTCTGCTTCCTTAATTAAAATATCAGTAAGCTGCTGGTGACCAGAATCATCTAGCTCTCGATCCAAAAGCTGCGCCGCGCCCCGTATACCACCCAACGGGTTTTTGATTTCATGCGCCAGACCACGCATCATCATCCGAAAAGATTGCTGCCTTTCCAATTGATTGGTTTCTTTGATAAAACGCGAAATACGCTTAATAGAGTTAATCTCAATTAAAATAAAATGCGTGTCTTCATGCATCAGAGGAGAAATAGTCATATCGACCAATGATGAGGTCACCGATAGCTCGACTTCACGCAAAGTAAACTGAGAATTACTTGCTAGGCAATCATTCAAACATTTCGCCACCGTAGTTGACGGCAGTAATTCAACAATATTTTTGCCCACCATGGTCCGCCGACTCTGCTCAAATAAAGTCTCGGCCGCGATATTTACCCGCTGCACGACTAAATCATGGCTGATCAGAATCAGCGCTGCTTCTAAGTTTTCGAGAAGCGTGTCTGTTGGGACTTGTTTGAGCATAATTGGGTCCATTAAAGTCAGCAATTGGCCTTATCGACCTTCACGCAACCTTATTGCACCAAAATAGTGCATAGCTAGGCAAAAAAACGCCTCAATAAATGAGGCGTTTTACCAAGCAATTAGCAGCTATAAGAAAGTGCAAATTCAATTGGGTGCGTATTTATACGCAGTGCATCAACTTCTTCTTGTTTAAGCGCAATGTAAGCGTCGATTGAATCATCGCTAAATACACCGCCCGCTTTCAAAAACTCACGGTCATTATCCAGAGCATCAAGCGCATAATCCAAACCAGCCGCTACGGATGGAATCTTGGCTTGTTCGGCGGCTGGTAATTCGTACAAGTCTTCGTCAGCAGCATCACCGGGGTGAATCTTGTTCTGAATTCCATCAAGGCCCGCCATTAACATAGACGTGAACGCTAAATAAGGATTCGCCGTTGAGTCAGGGAAACGAATTTCAATACGACGACCTTTGGGGTTAGTCACATATGGAATTCGACAAGATGCTGAACGATTACGTGCTGAATAAGCAAGAAGAACGGGCGCTTCAAAGCCCGGTACTAAACGCTTGTAGCTATTGGTCGAGGCATTGGCAAATGCATTAATGGCCTTAGCATGCTTAAAGATACCGCCAATGTAGTACAAGGCGAGTTCACTCAAGCCACCATAGCCGTCACCGGCAAAGACGTTTTGTCCATCTTTGAAGATAGATTGGTGCACGTGCATGCCCGAACCGTTGTCACCAACGATAGGCTTAGGCATAAAAGTAGCGGTCTTGCCAAACATATGCGCAGTATTGTGAACTGCATACTTGAAGATTTGTACTTCATCGGCTTTCTTCACTAAAGTGTTGAAAATAGTCCCAATTTCACATTGGCCTGCTGTTGCAACTTCGTGATGGTGAACCTCTGTCGGTACACCCATGGCTTCAGATGATTGGCACATGGCGGCACGTAAATCATGTAAAGAATCTACCGGCGGCACTGGGAAGTAGCCTCCTTTTAGGCCCGGGCGATGTCCCATATTGCCATTTTCATACGGCTTATCAGAGTTCCAATAAGCTTCTTGTGAATCTATCTCATAAAACGCGCCTCTAGGCTCCGTAGAAAATCGAACGTCATCAAATATAAAGAACTCATTCTCTGGACCAAAGAACGCCGTATCGCCAATACCCGTTTCCTTTAAGTACTCTTCGGCACGCTTAGCAATTGAGCGCGGGTCACGCCCATAACCTTGCATGGTCTCTGGTTCGATAATGTCACAACGCAGATTCATCGTCTTGTCTTGAAAAAATGGATCGAGCACAGCAGTTTCTACATCCGGCATCAAGATCATGTCTGACTCATTAATGCCTTTCCAACCTGCTACCGAAGAACCATCGAACATTTTACCTTCAGAGAAGGTATCCTCGTCCACCACGCTAGTTGGCACTGTTACGTGCTGCTCTTTACCGCGAGTGTCGGTGAAACGGAAATCGATATACTTAATATTTTCGTCTTTAATCTGCTTTAGTAGGTCCGAAACTGACATTACTTTTACCTCAATAACAATTGTTGATTTTAGCGATCACGGTACTGAAAAGTTGCGATCTGTTTAATTTGGGAACCAGTGCCAAGAGCGCAAAAGTATCCATAACTTGATTTGGCGAAATTGTAACCTAGTTAAGTTGGACTTTAGCCCTCTTAGAGAGCAATAACAGAGCTTCAGCGAATATTGCACCAATTTAGCGCAAATGGAGAGTTATTGCACCAAGTCAGTGCCTAAAGAGCTAAATCATTAGCTCATCGAGTCTTGAACATAACAAATCTAACGTAAAATACCGATCAGGCAGATTCTAGCTGAATCGATAAAGTCTCTTTAACCGTTTCCATTGCCACAATACTGGTCGATTCCTGAACACCAGGAATACTTAAAAGAGAGCCTTCCAAGTAGTCTCGATACGCCGCCATATCTTTCACTCGAGCTTTGACTAAAAAATCAAAGCTACCGGTCACCAAGTAGCATTCCTGAACCGCTTCTAATTTTTGAATAGCCCGACGAAAATCTTCAAAGGTTTGCTTACTACTTCTATTCAGGCGCAATTGCACAAACACAACTAGGCCAACGTCTAGCTGCTGCGCATCGAGCAACGCAGTATAACCACGAATATACCCTTCTCGCTCCAGCCTTCGTACGCGCTCTATGCAAGGCGTTGTGGTTAAACCAACTTCCTTGCCCAATTCGGTAAATGACATTCGACCGTCGCCTTGCAATGCATTCAAAATCTTTTGATCAATCTTATTGAGCATGGTTTGACTCGTTTTAATTATTAATAGGATAGTATTTACTTTAAAAAACCACAAAAACAGAGGTTTTAATTGATTAATTCTCAATATACAGATATTTAGCCTTATCGGCATGAGAATTGAAGTCTATTATTCGATCTAACTGAAGATCAGCTTAAGGCAGCAATAGCGAGTCGTTGATCTAAATCTCGTCGTAATAATATAAGAGGCTTGTAATGAAAATTGGTGTCGCTAAAGAAATAAAGAATCATGAGTATCGCGTAGGTTTAAGCCCGGCGAGTGCAAAAGAGCTTATCAGCCACGGCCATAGCATTGCCGTTACCACTGGCGCTGCTGCGGGAATCGGCTTAACCGATGATGATTACATCGCTGTTGGTGCCACCATTGCCGATAGCAATGAAGCCATCTTCGCAGAAAGTGAAATGATAATTAAGGTCAAAGAACCGCAGTCAGGCGAATGCAAACAGCTAAGTGAAGGTCAATTGTTGTTCACCTACTTACACCTTGCTCCAGATCCAGAACAAACTCAATTGTTACTAGAGTCTGGCGTTACCGCCGTTGCCTATGAGACCGTTACCGGGCCGAATAATTCACTGCCGCTATTGGCACCCATGAGTGAAGTAGCCGGTCGCCTGGCCGCACAAGCTGGTGCACACTGTCTAGAGCGCGCTCAAGGTGGGGTCGGCGTTCTGATGGGCGGCGTACCTGGCACAGAACCAGCAAAAGTATTGGTTATTGGCGGAGGCGTAGTCGGCGCAAATGCAGCCTATATAGCGAGAGGCATGGGCGCAAATGTCACTATTTTAGATCGTTCGATACCTACTTTAAGAAGGCTCGACATTGATTTTCATGGTCAAGCCAATTGCGTATACTCAACCAAAGAAGCGATCGAGAAATACGCCATTCAATCAGACTTAGTCATTGGCGCAGTTTTACTGCCCGGCGCATCGGCGCCTAAGTTAATTTCCAGAGAACTTATCTCAAGAATGAAAGCTGGCTCTGTGGTTGTGGATGTAGCAATCGATCAAGGCGGCTGTTTTGAGACATCTAGAGCCACCACCCATCAAGACCCCACTTTCGTCGTTGATGGCGTAGTACATTACTGTGTTGCTAATATGCCTGGCGCCGTGCCACAAACATCAACCTACGCCCTTAACAACGCTACCCTTCCATTTGCCCTAAGCCTGGCAAACCAAGGCTGGAAGAAAGCCATGCAGCAAGACAAAGATTTGTTGAATGGTTTAAATGTACACGCAGGCAAGCTTTGCTATGAAGCGGTTGCACAGGCACAAGGTTTGGAATATACCGATCCGAGAACGCTAATTTAATCCGCAGGTTTAGTTAAGCGCTTTATCAATGCTACATGCCTTTTACCGGGTGTGTAGCATTGATTTTTTGTTATGGGACAATGCAGCACTAATAAGCGTCAATTTAACACCCACACGAGACGATACGCGTCCGCTACTATGCAGACAGAATTAGAGTTGTGCATTGTGGGTTAAAAAATAGCTAATCCCTTAGCTATATCAAAACAAAATGCCCGCCTTATTATTATTATTACGGGGCTTCTTGAGTAGTACTATTACTGCACTTTCCTCACTCCTAGGCGACTTGGGTTTTACCTTCATCGAGGGTCGAAGGTACTGCAAACGGATATGGAAGTCTAATGAATTCTGTACGTTAATTAACATACGTCCAGTAAATGCCCGTAATGACGGATAGTTTACAATTGTTTACAGAGAAGGCAGTTAATTCCGTCTACTCGGTACGGCGCCAAGCGAGTCTTTCTCGTTAAAAACAAACCAAAAGCGCTTGTCTAAGCGTTTTTAAAACTCGCAAAATTGATCTCGCCCGCTATAATACCGTTTCACTAATTCTGGCGGGTAAACCGCTTTTTTTGTAATTATTTGCTACCCGTTTTCATCCATGAGCAAGACATCAAATTCGACAGAGGTTTTGAGCTTTCAAGACCTCATAATGAACCTCCAGCAATTCTGGGCAAAACAAGGCTGCATGATCATGCAGCCCTATGACACCGAGGTCGGTGCCGGTACATTTCATACCGCTACGGTACTAGGCGCAATTGGCCCCGAACCAATGAAAGCGGCCTATGTTCAGCCATCTCGACGCCCCACCGATGGCCGCTATGGAGAAAACCCAAATCGCTTACAACATTACTTTCAATACCAAGTGGTACTCAAACCGTCACCGAGCAATATTCAAGAACTCTATTTAGAGTCATTGCGCCAGGTGGGTATTGATATGTTAGTCGACGATGTTCGCTTTGTTGAAGATAATTGGGAGTCACCCACGATTGGCGCGTGGGGTCTCGGTTGGGAAGTCTGGCTGAATGGCATGGAAGTTACTCAATTCACCTACTTCCAACAGGTAGGTGGTTTGGATTGCAGGCCTGTAACGGGCGAAATCACCTATGGTTTAGAACGCATAGCAATGTATCTACAGGGCGTTGATAGCGTATATGATCTTAAATGGACTGATGGCTATAGTTATGGCGATATCTATCACCGCAATGAAGTTGAGCAATCTACGTATAATTTCGAACACGCCAATGTCGAAGAATTATTCCATCAATTCAATGCATGCGAAGCCGAAGGCACTTATTTATTAGATCAAAAACTACCTCTGCCAGCTTACGAAAAAATGCTGAAAGCCTCGCATTGTTTCAACATGCTTGACGCAAGACGCGCTATTGGAGTGACCGAGAGAGCAAGATATATCGGGCGAATTCGAAACCTAACCAAGGGTTGTTGTGAGGCTTATTATGAGTCCCGAGAGGCACTGGGATTTCCACGTGGTAAAGGGAGCGCATCCACATGAGCAACGATACTTTATTGATTGAACTTGGTACCGAAGAGCTACCCCCAAAGACGCTGAAGATACTCAGCAATGCCTTTAGCAAAGAACTGTTGGCAGGTTTACTCGAAGCACAGTTAATTAGCCCTACTCAAGCCAATGCAGCAATTCCTTATGCAACGCCTCGGCGCTTGGCTTTGTCGGTGCCTGGAGTTATTGCAGCGCAGCCAGATCAGAGCATTGAACGTCGGGGCCCTGCCGTACAAGCGGCCTTCAAAGACGATGGCGAACCAACGCCTGCTGCTATTGGGTTTGCAAGGTCATGCGGTGTTGATGTCGCTGACCTAGAACGACTTAAAACAGATAAGGGTGAATGGTTGAGTTACCAGCTCACTGAAACAGGAAAAACCACCGCAAGCTTAGTTCCGCTAATCATAGACCAAGCCATCAAACGCCTGCCGATCGCCAAACGGATGCGCTGGGGTGCGGGAACAGCTGAATTTGTACGTCCTGTGCAATGGCTGATTGTCATGCATGGTGATCAATTAATACCCGCTGAAGTACTTGGCATTGTGTCTGCAAGCAGTACTCGAGGACATCGATTTCATAGCCAAGGCGAGATTCCACTTAAGCAGGCTGATGAATATTCCAACAGGTTGCTGGAAGACGGCCATGTAGTCGCTAGTTTTAGTGAACGACAAGGCATGATCGACCAGCAAATAAATAGCCTAGCGGCATCAATTGGCGGCAACATCGAACCCGATCAAGCGCTATTAGATGAAGTTACGGGCTTGGTTGAATACCCAACTGCCGTGCTGGGTAGCTTTGATGAAAGCTTTTTGCTGGTACCGCAAGAATGTTTAATCTCATCAATGCGCGACCACCAAAAATATTTTCATATTGTTGCTGATGACGGCAAGCTACTGCCTAATTTCATTACCATCAGCAATATTCAAAGCAAGCAACCCGAGCGCGTCAGAGATGGCAATGAGCGAGTGTTGCGGGCGCGTTTGTCCGATGCCAAGTTTTTCTGGGACAATGACCAGAAAATTAGACTGGACGACCGCGTTGACGATCTTGATAGCGTTCTGTTTCACCAAAAGCTGGGCAGTGTCTTAGATAAAACTAAACGCATGGCTTCTTTAGCTGGCCACATAGCGGGGCAAATTGGCGGCGATGCCGGTCTAGCTCAGCGCGGCGCACGTTTGGCGAAAGCAGACTTAATATCAGACATGGTCAGTGAGTTCGATGAACTACAAGGCATCATGGGGCACTACTACGCTGATCGCGATGGTGAGCCTGCAGTGGTTGGCGACTGTATCGAACAACATTACTGGCCAAAATTCGCTGGTGACCAATTACCCCAATCACTTGAAGCACAGGCTGTTGCACTTGCTGACAAGCTGGATAGCTTGGTTGGCATATATGCATCAGGTGAGGTTCCTACCGGCGACAAAGACCCCTATGGCCTGCGCCGAGCGGCCCTAAGTATCTTACGTATTCTTATTGAGCAAAACCACCCCCTCAAGCTTAGTGACTTAGTTGCCAAAACCGCACTTACTTATGCGCAGGCACAGAACATCGAGATAAGCGACGAGGTTCAAGCCGGCATTGTCGGGTTTATCCGCGGCCGATTAACCGCGTTTTATCAGAGTCAAAAAATTCCTACTAACACCATTAACGCAGTAATGGCCTGTGAACCTGACAGCCCGTTAGATTTTGAGAACCGAGTGAAAGCAGTAAACCAATTCAGCCAATTAGCTGAAGCTCGCGATCTCGCTGCGGCCAATAAGCGCATTAGCAACATCCTTAAAAAGCAAAAATCGACAATTGGCGAGTCTGTTAACGAAAGCATTTTAGTGGAGGATGCCGAACGACAACTAAATACGGCGATTGCGGATATCGAGCAGCATTGCAATACTCTATTTGACCAAGGCGACTACACTCAGGGGCTACAACAATTGGCCTCACTTCGAACGCCGGTTGATGAGTTCTTTGAACATGTCATGGTAATGAGTGATGATGTAGCTCAACAACAAAATCGCTTAGCCCTGCTCAACAAGCTTCGTACATTATTCTTGCGCGTCGCTGACATCTCTCAACTGCATGCATAAGCCACTGCTAACTGGGGGCTTGCTTATGAAACTAATCATTCTCGATCGTGACGGTGTCATTAACAAAGACTCAGCTGAGTTTGTAAAAACACCTGAAGAGTGGATTCCGATCAAAGGTAGTCTCGAAGCCATCGCTCGCCTTTCTCAGGCAGGCTATGACGTGGTGATCATCACCAATCAATCTGGTATAGGCCGCGGTCTAATTTCGGCAGATATGCTTGGTCAAATTCACGTGCGGATGATCGATTACATACATCAAGCCGGCGGTAAAATTCAAAGCATACTATTTTGTCCTCATCTACCCAGCGATGACTGCGATTGTCGTAAGCCCAAGGCCGGCCTGTACCGCGAATTAGCTGATCAAATGAACATTTCATTTTCCGGGGTCTATTCAGTCGGTGATTCTGAGCGTGATTTGCTGGCCGCTAAAGAAGCAGGTGCCGTACCGATATTGGTCAAAACAGGCAACGGCAAAAAGACCAAGCAAAAGATTAATGCAGACACGAGTGGTGTGCTCGAGAATGTGTTGGTATTCGATAATTTAAGTAAATTTGTTGATGCCTTAGTATCTAACAATTTATAGAAACCATTATTAGTCACAATATGATTTACTTCCGTTCAATCGCCTTCTATTTGGGTGAGGCGCTTTCAACCATCCCTTTTTTCATCATCTCGATGGTTGCACTGCCCTGCCCGCCGAAAATTCGCTCCAAGATGATAGCCGGATGGGCGATGTTTGTAACATGGTGGCTGAAAGTATGTTGCGGCTTAACTCATGAGATAGAGGGCGGGGAAAACATTCCCGATGAGCCCTGCGTTTTTGCCAGTAATCATCAATCAACTTGGGAAACGATTACCACTCAAACATTCTTACCACCTTTGGCATGGGTACTCAAAAAAGAGCTTTTTAAAATACCTGTTTTTGGCTGGGGGTTATGGGCCACTCGCCCAATAGCGATTAATCGCCAAGACCGCAAAACCGCTCGAGATCAAGTTGTTCAGCAAGGCCAAGAGAAACTCAATGAAGGTCGATATGTACTTATCTTCCCAGAAGGAACCCGCACCAGCTATGGTGAAGCCGGCAAGTACAAACGAGGCGCTGCGATGTTGGCTCGCGCTGGTCAGGTAGACTTAATCCCAATTGCACACAATGCAGGTAAGTATTGGTCGAAAAACAGCTGGTGGATAAAACCCGGCGTTATTCGTTTTGTAGTAGGCCAAAAAATTGAATACCAAGACAGGACAGACACCGAAGTGACCAGTGATATTAAGGACTGGGTTCTCGAACAGAATTTATAGACTGCTCTGCTTTCGATAATCCTCGCGTTTCCAAACGGGGTTATCAAAAGAGCGTGTTACAGCTTCAATAAATGACATTGCGCTATCAACCGCTGCACTGAATATACGCTAAAAAATTTAGCTAACTATCATCAAGAAGTATGCGCTGGGTGACTCTCTCCTACCTTGACTGCGCCGCCAACAACTGCGCCACCCAAATCGGTAGCACTACTCCAGCGTTGCCATAGATGGCATCGTCAAAATCCGTTGCGACATTAGATTGTTCTAAGTTTATTTCAAACGTGTGCGCCCCTGCTTGATTCGCCATTTGCACAAAGCCAGCCGCCGGATAAACATTACCAGATGTGCCGATGGCAACAAATAAATCACATTCGGCCAACGCCTGATAAATCTCTTGCATGTACAAAGGCATTTCGCCGAACCAGACAATATGCGGTCGTAAGTTACCCGGTTGATCGCAGCAAGGGCATTTATCCTGCGTGGTGACGTCAGAGCCGCAATCAAATATTTGGTTTGACCTATTGCAGCGAATCTTAAGAATCTCGCCATGCATGTGCAGCACACCCTTGGAGCCACCTTGCTCGTGTAGGTTGTCGATATTTTGGGTTATTAACGTAAACTTGCCAGCGAACTCTAATTGCAGCTTAGCCAGAGCAAAGTGCGCTGGGTTCGGATGCACGTCGTTGTTTAAAATTGGTTGACGACGCAGGTTATAAAAGTGCTGGACCAACTCGGGATCTCGCTCAAATGCTTCCGGCGTTGCAACATCTTCAATACGATGCTCTTCCCACAAACCGTCTGAGGCTCGGAAGGTTTGAATCCCAGACTCTGCAGAAATTCCCGCGCCAGTAAGCACAACAATGGACTTGTATTGTTTCATTAAAATTTTCTTTGCACTAAATCTTTTCGATTAATTTGGATATAGGTAGCATTCAGTTAGCGTTAAGGGGCGTTCAGGTAAAGTTCGTTTCATCCTAATAGTAACTTCAGGAGAACCCTATGAAACCTTTTAATTCACTATCTAAAACCTCTGGCGTATTTGCAGTATTGAGTATGTTTATCACCATCACTGCACTGCCAAGTACTGCAGCGGCACGCAGCTCAGTGCATATCGACCTGCCGCACTTTAGCGTCGGCCTGAACGACAACCATCATGGAAAAGGTTATCGTAATTCGCACCGCAACCGCCACTACAACAAAAAGTGGCATGGTTCGCGCCATTCAAACAGACACTATAAAAAGCGGCACCACAACAATAGTTACTATGGCGACTCATACAACTCTGGATCATACAATAACTACTACAACGGTCACTCGAGCTATGGCAACACCAGGCGCTATTACAAGCCTCGCAATTATCGTTATAACCGTAACTACGGCGGCGAATATTGCCCAACGCCTGGATACTCTAGCGACTACTATGAAGACCGCAGCTGCTACTCACATGGCGATCATTACCACTGCGACGGTTAAGCTACATTTGCTAAAAAAATATACGACGAAAAATATTTAAACGCCTAGGACTTTAATATCTTAAAACCTAAAGTCTAAGGTCAGTGACGCAAACCTACCCTAAAGTCTGGATAGGCAAGCGTCACTTTTAGTTTAGATAGCATTTTCTGGTTGCTGATTTTGCGAGATTCAGATAAATAACTGAGCATTGCGGACGATAATTCTGCCTCGGCTTCACTCATTGAAACCTCAGCAAGCGGCGGTAGTCCCAACACCACACACGCAGCCTGTAAATATTCAGAAATTGTACCCGGGCTGCCATCCGTTACATTAAAAACCTCGCCAGCAATCGGTTTATGCATCGCAGAGACAGCGACCATCGCAAGGTCGTCCGCGTGTATACGATTAGAATAGCCAGACTCTTGGGCGCGAACCACAGGCATTTTGTTCTCTAAGCGTTGGCGCGGTATACGACTAAGCGCATAAATCCCTGGCACCCGCAGCACATTAATCTCTACGTTAAACTCTTCACACCAAGCAAGCCATTGCCGTTCGGCATCTAGTCGACGTTGACCCCGCTCCGCCTGGGGATTGGTAGTACTTTTTTCGGTTACCCACTCGCCATTGCAATCGCCATATACGCCTGTGGTGCTAATCAGCACTATTTTTGCTGGCTTAAGGCCTTGTTCGCTCAACAGCTCAATCACGCGACGGCTGCGAGTATCAAGCAGCCCTTGCTTAGGCGGCGGTATTAAATAGTATAGCTCCGAGTCCTGAATTTCCGCCGGGAGACTATGCATATTATCCATATCTAATTCGATAGATTGAACGCCGAGCACAGCATTTTTTTCTCTAGCCTGTGCTGAACGAGTACACGCCAATATAGATGAATGATCTATTCCATCGGCCAGCTTGACCGACGACGACCCCAATTGCGCTATGATTCGACGCCCTACGTCACCACAACCAAGTATTACTGACGATTTGAGTGCTGTTTTAATGATGTGTTTTGGCAAAACGGTTTATCGCAATGGTCTCGGGTCATTAATCGCGGCGCAACTTATCTGACACGGCAACTGGCGTGGGGTAACGTAACACCACTGAGTACGAGGAACCCACAAATGTCACCAAGGTTGCTAGTTGTACAAAATACACCGTCACAGGCTCAATCAATGCGCTCTGCAGGGCAACGAACACAATCAACAACGAAAACTCACTCATTTGCCCCAAGCGAAAACCTGTTTCCCAGCCGAGTTTATCGGTCTCAGAAACTTTCTGTAAAGCAAACCGAAAGGCAATCGGTTTAATCAGCAACATTGCCACACCAAGAGCCACGGCAGGAAACCAGATCGTATCGAGCACAGTGATATTCAGACCAGCACCTAATGCGAAAAAGAACAACACCAAAAAGAAGTCTCGTAGTGGTTTTAAACTTTCGGCGATGAACAGTGCGATAGGGCTGGTAGCAACCGTAATTCCAGCAATGAATGCGCCGCTTTCATAAGAAAAGCCAATACTATGCGCCAGTTGAGCGATACCCATGCACCAAGCCAATGCAAGAAGAAAAACGTATTCCTGAATTCGATCAAACTTAAAGAACAACACGAGTAACACATATCGTTTTAGTGCCCAGGTAAGTCCAATTAAAGCAGGTAACAGTACGACTAATTTGGCTAGTTCCAACATCGTATTGGAATCAGATGCGGCCGCTTGAAGTGCCAGTAAAACCACAATCGCGATTAAATCCTGCAATAACAAAACGCTGACAATTACTTCACCCGTATGGCGATGATGTAACACCGTCGTTGGCAGTAGTTTCAAACCAATGATGGTGCTGGAGAACATACATGCAACGCCGACGATCACCGAATTGGTTAAATCAAAGCCTGCAAGTGTTGCAATCGCCCAGCCGATTGATGCAAAGACGGCAGACGTCAGAATCGTAACAAAGGTGGTTTGCTTCAATAAATCCCAGAGCTTATGTGGGCTTAGATTTAGCCCCAATAGAAACAATAAGAAGATAATTCCAATGTTGGAAATATCCTGAATCAATTCGGTATCATCAACCCAAGCGACTCCCCACGGCCCTAAAACCATGCCTAACACAATATAACCAATAATCAGAGATTGACGAGCAAACAAAGCCAAGGTACCAAAGATTGCCGCCCCGACGAAGATAAGAAATAAAGTAAATACCATAGGGCTAGAGTGCCATCAGGCTTGTGCCCTTAATAGAGTTTCGGTTCATTGCCTGGCTTCCATTTAATGTTACAGCCGATGCTCGGCGTCTGTTGAGGGTCAAGCAATTGGCTATTTAGTACTGCATCTAGCGCAGCGCGTAAATCATTGCCCGTCGGCGGCTCATCATTGGAAGGTCTGGAACCATCCATTTGCCCACGATAGACCAATTTATGAGTGCTATCAAAAACAAAAAAATCGGGAGTACAGGCCGCGCCGTAGGCTTGCGCCACAGCTTGAGTCTCATCATACGCATAAGGAAACTCAAACCGATGTTTATCGGCAAAATCACGCATCTCCTCTGGTCCGTCTTGCGGATAATGTTGCACATCATTGGCGCTGATTGCAAGTACGCCAAACCCCAAGCCCTGATAATGGTTACCAATAGCCCTGAGCTGATCAAGTAAGTGAATGACAAATGGGCAATGGTTACAGATGAACATAAACAACACAGGTTGCCCAGCGAAATCCGAGAGCGAAACAAATTGCTGGCGCTGGCGAACATTCGGTAAGCTAAAGTCGGTCGCTAAGGTACCCAGTGGCTGCATCCTAGACTGTACTGCCGACATCCCTATAGTCTCTTTTCAAACATTCGTTTGGCTCTACCACTTAAGGTAGAGGAATCGACATTCTGCTGTTCAATTTTTTGTAAAGCGGAATGGTCTTGCTCAGATAGAACCCTTAAGGGACGCCCTATTAACGAATAAAACTCGCTAAGCATACGCAAACTTAGCCCCCATAATATTTGTTCCTTGTCGGCATCAATCATTACCGACGGCATCTTTACAGTCAGGTCTTGGGGGTGGCGATGGTCATGCGCATTATTGGGGTTATCCAGATAGCTAATGGGCAACCAGACCAAGTCAGCAACTTCATAATTGCCAACAGGCGACAATTCCTTGGTCGGTTTGAACACAAAGCAGGAGACATGAACGCTATATTGGTTATCAACTTTAAGCCCATAGACATCATCTATTTGGCCAATATAGTCAACGTCGGTGAGAGCCAAACCAACTTCTTCCTCAACTTCACGAATCGCCGCCATTTTCGCCGATTCATCTGTTGTTTCAATTTTACCGCCAGGAAAAGACATTTGGCCTGACCAAGGATCACGCTCATGCTTAGCCCGTTGCATTAATAGAAACTCGCTACCCCACTCAACGTCACGAAT
>CAWUWF010000007.1:0-6143 GCA_963925935.1 uncultured Arenicella sp.
CCGCGCCGTTAATCAACTGGTATCTGAATTAGCTCAGCTTAGCAACATACCGGTTAACGTGGTGGACCAGCCTGAACTCTGTAGCTTTATTACTCCTTCGATTATTGACCGCTCTCCGGTGCTAATCGCTATTTCAACAGGCGGCGCTGCGCCGGTATTAGCGCGTGCTCTGCGCAGTAAAATTGAGAGCTTGGTGCCTGCCACTTATGGTGTACTAGCAGCGACCATGAATTTTTATCGCGATGCGGTGAAAAAGCGTTTTTCTAAAGAAAGCCAACGCCGTCAGTTTTGGGAAGAAGTTGTTAATGGCGGCGTTGCGGAACATGTCTTTGCCGGCCGTCAATCTGCTGCGCAGGCCCTGCTCGAGAAACAATTAGCGCAACCTTCTACCTTGCCAAAAATGGGGGAAGTTAGTTTAGTGGGCGGAGGCCCTGGCGATCCTGACTTGCTCACATTCAGAGCACTGCGGTTAATGCAAGCGGCTGATGTGGTACTTTACGATAGGCTTATTAGTCCACAAATACTGGACCTTTGTCGTCGCGACGCACAACGGCTTTATGTGGGTAAAAGGCGTTCTGAACATGCCGTGCCACAGGGCGAAATTAACCAGCTATTGGTTGACCTAGCTCTGCAAGGCAAAAAAGTAGTGCGATTAAAAGGCGGCGACCCCTTTATTTTTGGGCGTGGCGGCGAAGAGATTGAACTGCTTGCGCAAGCTGGCGTTCCTTTTCAGATTGTACCCGGCATTACAGCCGCGAGTGGCTGTTCAACCTATGCAGGCATACCGCTAACCCACCGCGACCACGCTCAGTCTTGTTTATTCGTAACAGGCCATTTAAAAGATGGCTCAGTCGACTTAGATTGGAAGCAGCTTTCTACCCCTAGGCAAACGGTGGTGATTTATATGGGCTTAATTGGCCTGCCGACTATTTGCCAAAAACTGCTAGAACATGGGGTGTCGGCAGATATGGAAATTGCGTTAATTGAGCAGGGTACCACGGCGAAGCAACGTGTTTTTACAGGCAGCATCAGCAATATTGTTGAACGCATGTCTGCGCATGAAGTGCACGCGCCTACGTTAATCATTATAGGCTCGGTGGTGTCTTTGCATAAAACCTTGGCGTGGCGGTCATAGCCCCACCACGCAGGCCGACACTAGCCTAGATACAAAAAAGGCCTCGCTATGCGAGGCCTTTTTTGGTACATCTTTTAATAAACCTTAAGCAGCAGCAACAACGGTTACATGCTTACGATTTTTAGCGCCTTTAACTTCGAACTTTACCACACCAGATTCTAATGCGAACAAAGTGAAGTCTCTGCCCATACCAACATTATCACCAGGATGGAAAGTGCTTCCACGCTGACGAACGATGATGGTGCCAGCATTAATCAATTGGCCAGCGTAGCGCTTTACACCAAGACGTTTGGAATTCGAATCGCGACCGTTGCGTGAACTACCACCTGCTTTTTTATGTGCCATTTCTATTTACCTTTCGTGTTCGCTTGCGAATTATCCAGCGAGGAGTTCGTTAGCTTGTTTAACCCATTCATCACGCTCGATACGACCTTTGAAGTTTAATTCTTCGTCGATGCGTGCAATGTCTTGTTCAGTGAAATCAGCAATTTGTTGCAAAGTAGTAATTCCTAATGCTTCTAACTTACCGACAATAACTGGACCTACGCCAGAAAGTTTCGATAAATCATCTGCACTGGATTTAGCTTTAGGGGCTGCTTTCTCAGCTTTAGCGACTTTTGGCTCTGCTTTCGATTTTTTTGGCGCTGCAGTCTTCTCTTCAACTTTCTTAGGAGCCGCTTTTTTAGCTGCGCCTTTACCACCAATCGAGGTAATTTCAAGTTCTGTGAAATTTTGACGATGGCCAGTACGAGTACGTGAATTTTGACGACGACGGAACTTAACGATTCTTAGCTTTTTACCACGACCATTTCTAACAACGGTTGCTTCTACTGAGGAATCTAAAGTGGGCGTACCAACAGTTATGCTTTCGCCATCACCGATCATTAGAACATGATCTAAAACGACTTTGTCGCCTTCTTCTACGTCGAGTGACTCAACTTTTAATTTGTCGCCTACGACGACGCGGTATTGTTTACCGCCGGTTTTAATTACCGCGTACATTTGATATCTCCAAAATGGCGTTCTGATGGGGTTAGAAGACCTGATGACCCTCTTACTTACTTCCTAATCACGGACCCAGCGAACAGGCGGCGAATTCTATAACTCTGAGGGTGTAAGGTCAACACTATTTGGCGGATTAAATAGGACGAAATAAGCTCATTTTCAATCGCATTCGCGCTGCCTAGGTTATAATCTTAGATTATGAGTATCAATTCCACACAGATTGCCGACACCAAGACGCAAGCCATTGAAATTAAAAAAGTTGTAGATTTAGTTTCGCAGGACATGCAGCAGGTAAACCAGACCATCCAAACTAATTTGAAAAGCGATGTTGCGCTAATCAATCAATTGGGCGGCTATATAGTGCAGGCGGGTGGTAAACGTTTGCGGCCTGTTGCTCTGTTATTGGCGGCCAAAGCGGCAAACCCCGAACAAACAGCAATTAATAGTGATCAAACATTATTGGCTGCCATTATTGAGTTTATCCATACTGCAACCTTATTGCACGACGATGTAGTGGATGAGTCTGAAATGCGCCGTGGTCGAGATACCGCCAACGAGGTATTTGGCAATGCAGCCACTGTTCTAGTTGGTGACTATTTGTACTCACGCGCTTTTCAAATGATGGTTGAAGTTGGCAGCATGCGCGTTATGGAAATTCTATCGCGTACGACCAACCAAATTGCCGAAGGCGAAGTAATGCAGCTTATTAATTGTGGCGTTGCGGATACTACCGAGCAGCAATACATGGATACCATCCAATCTAAAACTGCAATTTTATTCGAAGCGGCAACTCAATTGGGCGCAGTGATTACTAATCAAGCCAGCCCTGTTGAAAACGCCATGGCAAAATACGGCTTGCACCTAGGTACCGCCTTCCAGTTGGTAGACGATATTTTGGATTACACCGCAGATGCGCAGGCGATGGGCAAAAACGTAGGTGATGATTTAGCTGAAGGCAAACCAACATTGCCCCTGATCAATGCCATCGAAAGGTCTGAGGGCGAAGACAAGGCCTTATTAGAAAACGCAATCACCAACGCAAGCAAAGACAACTTAGAAGCTGTGCTTAGAATAATAGAGAAGACAGGCTCGCTTGCCTACACTGCTCGCGTTGCGAGAGAACAAGCTAAAATAGCTCAAGACGCCTTAACAGCCCTGCCCGATTCTATCTATAAAGACGCACTTATGGCCTTGGCAGAGTTCTCGGTAGAACGGGCTTACTAGTTACTCACAAAAGCAAAGATTTCCGACCCTGAGCGCTGGCTTTCTATTCCTTCGCCTGACAGCCCACTATGCGGCGTGGTCAATAAAACCCTGGTTCTGCCAGCAAGCTTAAGGGGCTCACACCGGTGGCTTAGTAGCCGCAAATTCCTCGATCACACGCACGCCCTCTAAGAACGCCGTTAACGAATCTAGGCCATCGAGGCTAAAGCGCTGTCGAAACAAGCCCCAATCTAAAAAGCAAGCAAGGCGTAACTGGCCGTCGCTGAGGCCATTTATATCAACGGTCTGATTCGCGATCAAATCATTCATATAACCCAGACTGGACGCAACACGAGATTTCTGACGGCTTAGATAGTCACTATTATCCGGGGTAAGCCCATCCCTTGACAGTAAAAATAAGTTGATTTCAGTGTCCATCGCAGAATTAACAAGCGCATACAGCTCAAAATCGTCCAGATTATCGAAGCCCGACTGCCCTGACAATTGTTTTAGGTACAGCAAGATACTACTGGAATCGGTTAATTTTTTATCCCCTGTATCCAAGAACGGCACCCGTTTTAGCGGAGAGCCTGATGCGCTTGCGGTATAGTCGGTATCCACAAACTCAAAAGTAAAATTAAACTGTAAAAGTGCCGTTCGAATATGCCGAACATAGGGTGAGGTATAGCTGCCGTATAAAATCATTATGATTATCTGTTGCTTGGTTAACGAGTTAATTCTACTTGGTAATAGCTGAATTAGCATTTAGTTTTTGCTGTGCTAACTTAGCGGAAAAATTACTCTGCATGGCCTTTGCGGAAAGCGCGAACTCCTTCGAATCCACGAATGCTAAAGAATAGCCATCAAGTTGTGCCGCTCACTTATTGTCAAGATTAAAATAGAAAGGATGATTGGATAGATAAACATCAATTCCCCAGTCCTTAATCGCTGTAAATGTGGCCTCGTAATCTTGGATGATCTCTGGATATTGAGCCTCAGGGAGGAGCCTATTAGCCGCTACGACGGCCCCACAGAAGAATACCAGCCTATAACTTACCTTGCCTTCTAAGGCATCGCTTTGCCAACTTGTACACCCGGAGCTATGCCCAGGCGTAAGATGCGCGGTAAGAGTATTTGCACCGAGCTTCAGGCCCTCACCATTTTCGATGATACGCTCTACGACCACAGGCACAGAGTTATAGCTTGGATTCTCCCTGCCTGGGTAGCGGCCGCCTTCCAACCAGGTGCGATCTAGCTTTGACGCGATCCGTTTTACGCCCGTGAGCCTTTTAAGTTCGCTTAAGCCCGCCTGAATGATCAAAGTGGGCGTGTGAATTAATCAGGTATTTTACCTCCGACAAATCGAACCCTAACGAAACGATATTGGCAGCGATCTGCTGGGCCATTGCTAACGCAATATATCCTTATGGCATTCTCCATATTCATCCATTATTTCATCATCAGCGCAACCTTCATTCTCGACGGGTTCGTCTGGTGTTATTGCACATTGTTGTGGATCGTACTCTGCGACCCCTCCCCTAATTATGAAGCAACGAAGCCCCTCCCAGCAACTATCACCTCACACTACGCTACTTGCGCCTAATGTGACCCCGCCAGTAGCGGTAACAATTTCACCACATATCGCTGAATCTGCCCCCGTAGTAACGTAGGTCCCCGCAATAATACTACCTATAATTTTCGAATCTGCGCCTACGAATGTGTAGGTCCCTGCATTCCAAACAACAGAGCTTTATTTATGTGCATTAACCACGTTTACGGTCAAACTCCCACCAAAGGATAGGTAAGTATCCATATTGAAAACCCATACGACGGGATTCGGATTGTTTTGACCATCAAGTGTTAGGGTTACGCTAGCAGCCGTCACTAACTGCGTTGCGTGATAAACGCCTGGATAGAGTGTGGAGGCGGTAATACTCGAACCGAGTTCGTGGTCGATAGGCATGGCTCTAAGCGCACGTTGCGCAGCGCTAACTTGTGTTTGATAATTAACTCTTATAGGCGCGGTAAAAGGCGTCAATTGGTTTGGAATAATTGTGCCGCTCTGGACAAATGAGTACGCTGATGCTGTAACATACGTTCCGGCCCTAACAAATCCAGTATTTCTCTCACTATTCCCATAAACCGTTGAGCCCGAACCTAGCACTACCGCAGCGGTTGAGGCCGTTACATCATTCTCGCCAGTAATTTCTGCACCCTCTCCAATTACCACACCCAACCCAGCGGTAATATCGCCATTAACCCTAGAAAAAGCGCCTACGGCGATATTATCGCTAGCTCTAATTGGGCCACCAACAACAGAGTTCGCGCCAAGAGTAGCGCCATCACCAGCCCTAATAAACCTGGCTACTGTCGAACCCGCACCGAGCGTTGCGCCGGCACCCGCGACAAGACCGGCACCAACGTGTGAGCCAGCGCCGAGTGTCACGGCCTGATATGCGACAACTCCGCCGACGACACTTGAACCCGCACCGGCTGTTATGGCAGCGCCAGAATAGATTGCTGGGCTATTTACTTCATCAGGCAAGGCCTGTTTTGAGACTGTAGCCGCGGCAATAAGTGCCGGGATAAAAATGATATCTTGAGCAACTGACGCGCCAACCACAAGAGATAACAGCGGGATAACGATGGCATGTTTCAAAAGCTTCATTAGATATGTACCTTTACTATTATCTGGATAGAACAGAGTTACTAAAACCAGTTTCAACACTACTCGGTCGCGAGCGAGTGACTTAAGTATCCTGCAATGCTCCTCTATTCCTTGGGCGTGATCAATCCAGCG
>CAWUWF010000008.1:0-10176 GCA_963925935.1 uncultured Arenicella sp.
GGTAGCGCTTTTCAAAAACACGCTGTGTCGATGGTCAATACCTGGAATTTGGCTAAACAAGAGACGGCATTATCAGAAGGCTTTAACGCCATTATCGGCTTAGGCGTGCAATTAAATCATTGGAAAAGTATTGCCTCGCCATGGCTAAACTGGATGAACGAAAACGCCGCTGATTTTGCCACTCAAATACGCTCAGACTATTCAGAACAATTAATGAAGATGCTGCGCAACGGACTACTCAATGTTGCAATCGTCAATGAACCTCAGCGTAATCCAGATATCGTTATCACTGAATACGAGACTGACCAACTGGTTATGGTCAGCACCCAGCCAAGAGTGGCCGAAAAAACCGCGGTTGCCGGTTACGTCTATGTTGATTGGGGTGATTCATTTAGAGCAGCCCACAGTGCCGCCTACCCCGACAGCCCTACTCATCAAATGACCGTTGGTTTAGCCTCGGTTGGCCTTAATCATATTCTTGAACAAGGCGGGTCTGGGTATTTTTTAAAACGCGATGTAAGTGACTATATTACGGACAAAAAGCTGTTCTATGTTGACCACGCCGCGCAGTTCGGATTAACCACCTACTTAGCCTATTTCGCTGAACTCAGCGACACACCAGCGGTTCAAACGGCGCTTAAAGGACTTCAACAAATCAAGCGCGCCTAACATCATTATTAGAAGCGACCAAGACAACCACATAAATAAACCATGAAAATTACTGCATTAAAGACTCAGCTCGTAAACCTGCCGCTAGCCAAACCAATCAAAACAGCGATTCATCAAATCAAATCGCTTGGCTGCGTATTAGTGTCCATAGAAACAGATGACGGTTTGGTCGGGCAGTCGTATCTATTTACCATCAATGCGGCACGGCTAAAAGCATACGACGAAATGGTTTGTGGCTTCGCCCACCAAGTTATCGGCAAAGACCCCCACTACATCGGCGCCATCTGGCAAAATATTTGGCAAGAGATAAACCCCAGTGGGCACAAAGGCGTCACCATAGCCGCCCTGTCAGCGATCGACACCGCCTGTTGGGACTTAATCGGCAAAGCAGCAGACCAACCACTGCATCTACTATTTGGTGCCTGCAGAGACAGAATTAGAACCTACGCCAGCGGCGGCTTATGGCTATCGCAATCAATAGACTCCCTGTTAAGTGAAGCGCAGGAATTTATTCAACAGGGGTTTCGCGCAATGAAAGTTAGAATTGGCTCTGGTGATCTGGAATCAAATGTCGAACGAGTCAAAGCGCTAAAAGCAGCCATTGGACCTGATATTGGTTTGCTCGCCGACATAAATCAAGCACTCACACCCAAGCAAGCTATACGCCTAGGGCTACGGCTAGACGAGTTTGATCTAGAATGGATTGAAGAACCGGTTGTCACCCACGACCTAAAAGGCCAAGCCCAAGTAACCGCCGCACTACTCACCCCAGTAGCCTCCGGTGAAACCGAATACACACGCTTTGGAATGCAGCAAATGATCGACCATCGCGCCTGTGACATCCTAATGCCAGACCTGCAACGCATTGGCGGCCTATCAGAAATGCTCAAAGTAGCGAGCATAGCAAGCGCGCACAACATGCCAATTTCAACCCACATCTTCACCGAACACAGCTTATGCATCGCCGGCACAGCATCAAACTGCCTAAGCGTAGAGCACATGCCCTGGTTTGCAGACCTGTTCAACGAATCGATGGAAATAGAAAACGGCGACATCATCATTCCCCAACGCCCTGGCACCGGGTTTACGTTTAATCAAAACTCAATTCAAAAGTATATCCTTGGATAATGTCTGTCTCTACTACACTAACTTCGGTCAACAAGATCCTTCGCTGCGCTCGAGGATGACGGCTTTATAGCTTTGTGGTTTCGTTCAGGCTCTCCGTGTCTCACGTGAATTTAGCACATCCATGCACGTCATCTTGAGCGCAGCCGAAAGATCTGTCTTTCCAAAGATAGTGCAGCGAGATACTTCGGCAAGCTCAGCATGACGGCTTTATGGTTTCGTTCAGCCCCCCCAACGCACGTCATCTTGAGCGCAGCCGAAAGATCTGTCCTTCCAAAGGTAGTGAGTAGATACTTCGGCAAGCTCAGTATGACGGCTTTATGGCTCCCTGCCCGCTTTTCTAATTCTTAGCGCGCTTTAATCCTTCTAATCTAAGCCTCAATAAAACACATCATTCAGCATCCGAAGAACTTTCGTCATTTAGTTGATCGAACTTGTCCCCCATCGTTGGGTTTTGCCGTGTCAGCTTCTTGATGGTTACATCCTGAGCCTTATCATTTGCAAGACGAAGGTTCCGGTCAGTACCTAGCAAAGCTTCCTTTGTTTTTTTCAGATGGTCGATTGATTTATCAATCTCATCGATTGCTGTTTGAAATTTTCTGGAGGCAAGATCATAGTTCTTTCCGAATGCTGTCTTAAATGTATCGAGATCGTTTTCGAAGTTTGTTATGTCGACGCTCTGAGCTTTAACAAGCGCTAGCTCCGTCTTGTATTCCATAGACTTCATCGACGCGTTACGCAGAAGCGTAATAATGGGAAGAAAGAACTGTGGCCGAACGATGTACATCTTCGGGTAACGGTGAAATACGTCGACGATCCCTGAGTTGTAGAGCTCGCTGTCAGGTTCAAGAAGCGACACCAGCACTGCGTATTCGCAGCCTTTCTCGATACGATCTTTGTCGAGTTCCTTTAAGAAGTCCTCGTTCTTTTTCTTAGTTGCCGTAGTACCGACTTCGTTCTTCATTTCAAACATGATCGAAACAATCTCAGTGCCAGCCTCGTCCACGTCGCGAAAAATATAGTCGCCCTTGCTGCCTCCACGGGCATCATTATCTTTTTCGAAATAGGCTCTCGGAAACGCGGTTGCTCGAATGCGATTGAACTCTGTATCGCAGTGTTGCTCAAGGGTTTCGCCAACCATCTTGGTCGACAGTCGGGCCTTCATATCGCGCAGACGCTCAATCGCATCGTCACGATCCTTGATCTGTGTTTCGTACTTTTCTGTGAGTGACTTTTCGGCGAGTTGTTTTTCGAGTTTTGCTTGCTTAAGGCTATTCTCAAATTCGTCACGCTCCTTTTCGATGGCACGTACCGCGCCAGTGATCTCTACCGTCTGCTTAAGCCGATTAGTATCAATTTCGGTTTTTAAATGCTGAATTTCTTTATCTTTTGCTGCGGCGGTATCTTGCAGCTCTCTGGAAAGCGTCGCATTAGCAAGCTCTGACGCTGCTTGATTATCCCGCTTAGCCTGTTCAAGCTGGCTAGCCAGCGCATCTCTCTCTTTTTCAACTGAGCCCAGTGCCTCGGCCACAGCTAGTTTTCTGCTGACGTCACCACTGTCCAACTTGGCATTTAGCGCTTGAATCTCAGTATCCTTGGCTGCGGCAGCCTTTTGCATTTCGCTACCAACTTCGCTCTTGGCGAGTTCTACCGCGCTCTGCTTATCCTTCTCGGCAAGCTCAAGCCGCTCGTGCAACTGCTGTTCAAAATCATTGTCGCGAACCTGCTTTAGAATGTCAGCGTACCCAGCTTCGTCGATTTTGAATGCTTTATCACAGTGCGGACAGATGATTTCATGCATATCGGTTTTTCCTTCTCTAACTGAATTTTGTATTTTTTACCTTGCGATGCCACGAAGAGCGTCTCAGGCCTGTTAATAGCGCCTAACAACTTATTATCCAACAAAGCGAAATGGTATTTCAAACGGATGAATGTCTGCTTTGAGAGGCCAACTCAACGCCCACAGTATACAGTGCTCTTTCAGTGAGAATCAAAATCTCTTTCTAGACTACGCCAATGGCTTGCCCAAAGTAAGGCATAGCGGCTTTTGGCGTCGAATCTAACCGCAGCCCTCCCCCCTTGTCTATTAGCGCTATTTAGAACGCCCACTCTTATCATCATGCCTAGGCCACTGATTAAAATTCATTTAGAAGCATTGACTTTACTTACAATCTAAATGAGAATGCTTCTCATTCGCAATTAATGATTAAGAGATTATGCCTCAAGTAACCTTTGCATGAAAAAGATGAGTAGCTCGGTTGTCAAAATCAGTACCAGGCGAAACCAATGGCTGGTACCGAATAACTGTGAATATCTGAAATTGTTAATTACTCAGGAGAAACTAAGTGCAACCGACCTTAGGTTTGCAAACTCACGAGACTGCAATGGTTTTATTAGACAACTATTCCTGTTAGCGCTTGAAGACGAGCAAAAGAATGTGACGCCGTCGTGCCTCGCGGTTTTTGCAAGAGCGCTGGCCAAACACAATTTTGAACAAACTGCCCTTTAGAGAAATACCAATGATTGAAGCAAAACAACGTACAAACCAAACAAAAATTGAAGATCGTGATTTTGACGACCTAATGGCGAGCCTATTCGTCTTAGTAACCCACCACAGTTTGACCAATTGCGGATGCACATTGTCCACCATCGTAGACCGCCTTGATCAGCCATGCCGACACCCTGACATCGAACTGTATCCGCAACAACTCAAGGTTTTATTAAAAATGCGCCAGCTTTGGCTAACCCATCTATTTCAGCAGGCGACAACCTCATATCAACATTAAGTACTTTTAGATTGCCGCTTGCACCGGCTACGCCTCCATCACAAAAATAGGGCGAGACCCCGAACCAGGTGTGTCATTTGGCACTTCGGGGTTTACCCATTTAAAGGCTGGCGGTATTAATCAGCACGCTCAAATCTCCGCTACTAATTAATTGCCTGGAACCTACATTTTCAATTTTCGGAAACCAGCGTAAATATCCCAAATTACAAATGCAGCTATTACCCCCAAAGTGATTCGCACATTGAGTGCCATATACTCGACAATTTTGGTGACAGCAAAGCCGTATTCTTGCGAGGGTTCGACTGTTGCGTATTCATCAAACTGCAGCATGATAATAATCACCACTAAATTTGCTAGCCCTAAAAGAATATTCAAAATCAAACTATTGCGGTTCCAGCCAGCTTTAATAAAGCCATAAAGAGATATAGCAATACTCGACACACCCAAAACGTTAACCGGCCATAACAGAGCATGCATGCTCTCACTCATGGTTATTTGTTTTACTAAGTCGGTTTGGACAAAAACACTTTCTGCGCCAAACAGGCTATTCCACCAGGTCAGAAATAGGCCTACAAATAGAATCTCGAACGCCGTTTCAACTCGACTCAGCGGTAGTTTTTGACCCGAGCCCGAAAGCTGTTTAGGCGACCAAGCGTATAAGAAATCGATATTCACCGAGTATTTTTGAAACAAATAGAAAGCCATCGTCACCCAAGCAAACACCCAAATGCTGGTTTCTACTAAGTTCGAAATAATGACAATTGGCAAAGTAATAAAGGAGCCGTCTAACAAACCTAGACTCAACGGCAGTATTCTTAGAACGGTAATTATTCCGTAGATCCACAAGGCAATGATGAGCACTTTTTTGTAGGCCGGAAAATATTCAGCACTGACCAATTGTTGATTAGGTAAAAATCCAGCAGCAACTTTCATGGGATGGCCTAATTTCAATAGAAGTTCT
Organism: uncultured Arenicella sp.; assembly: GCA_963925935.1. Classification (GTDB taxonomy): domain Bacteria; phylum Pseudomonadota; class Gammaproteobacteria; order Arenicellales; family Arenicellaceae; genus Arenicella. Next base: position 5,542 of record CAWUWF010000008.1, read on the forward strand.
TCTTGTTCTTGCTTGTTTAAGGGCCGAGATAGTTGCTCTTCTTTTTCTTCTATTTGATCAAGCAAAGAAGCTTCTAGTTCCTCGCGTATTTCCTTGTGGTTTTCGACGGTTAGGTAGTTTTCGAAGCTATCTAAATAGTTGTTAATCATTTTCATATTTCCTCCAGAGCGTTAGTCTGTTATTGCTCAAGTATATTGTTTAAAGTTGCTTCGGTTTCTTGCCAGTCTTTGGTTAAGCTTTTCAAAACTTCTTTTCCGACTGAGGAAAGCTGATAAAACCGTTTCTTGCGGTTGTTCTCCATGCGCCACTCGCTAATCAACAACTCTTGCTTTTCCAACCTACGAACTAAGGGATAGAGCGTACCTTCGTCAATCTCCAGTCCTTTCGCACTTAGGTTTTTACGCAACGAATAGCCGTAATGTTCGGCTCTCAACTCCGAGAGTACCGCTAGAATAAGCACCCCGCGGCGCAATTCGAGTTTCAACTTTTGATAGTGTTCGCTGTCGGTCATAGTCTCTATTTACTGTATGGCATATAATATGCTTTATACTGTATGGCAAACAGTGTGTGCCGTCAAGTATGAATTACAAACTATTCGGTACTGCGGCAACACCCATAATTAAAACAGTCAGTTCACGCACCTACCAATTAGAGATAGGTATACTCTCCTAGAATTCTTTCCCAGTTAATTTAGTCAATGCCAGGTAAAGCAAAATGATTTATGTTGTTCGGTCTCTAATTAGGCGGATTAGCCTTGCTTGTATCACCTTTACCTTAATAACATCTTCGGTTGTCGTTGCACAAAGCAGAAGCGAATCACCACAAACGCAAAAACCAACAATTTTGATCACTGGTGCAAATCGCGGTATCGGACTGGCTCTTTCTGAAAAATTTTCGACCACTGGTTATAATGTGATTGCCACCGCAAGAAAACCAGATAAAGCCATCGAGTTAAATACTTTGGGAGTGCAACTGGAGGCGCTAGATATATCAAGTCAAGAAAGTGTCGACGCTTTGGCGGCAAAACTCGCCGGCCAGTCCATTGATATTTTGATCAACAATGCAGGAATGGGTGGGCATTCTACCCGCAACTTTACTGACCTTGACATCGACAAGTTAGCGCGGGTGCTGAATGTTAATTCCTTAGGTGCGCTGAGGGTGACTCAGGGCTTACTAAAAAACCTGATGCTAGGTAATCGCAGAGTGGTTGCCAGCATTAGTAGCCGAATGGGCAGCATTAAAAATAATACTAGGGGTTGCTGTTATGGGTATCGGGCGAGTAAAACCGCTCTGAATAGTTTTAATAAGAGTTTAGCCGCGGATTTTAAACCTGACGGATTCACTTTTACGGTATTGCATCCTGGCTGGGTCAAGACGGCTATGACCAGCGACGCTGCAACCTATACAACCGAACAAAGTGCCGAACACTTGTACAAAGTAATTGATGGCTTGAGCACAGCTGACAATGGCAAGTTCTATGACTTGTTCGGCAAAGACATTCCTTGGTGACGCTTTTTGTGAGGGTCTTTAGGCCCAGGCTGAACCTGTCTTAGTGTGACGGATACATCAATTGCTTGGAACAGGCTCAATAGCGTCTTTCAATGACCTATTTGGTGCAAGTGAGTTAATACTTTCAAGTGGCAGAATTAGCGTGTTCTTAGTCTGATGATTATACAAAAACACATAATTAATAGATGTGCCTAATAACGAATAGTCATCTTCAGTTCCAGACGTTGCTTCAGAGTCGACCAGAATAAGACTTTGTTTTTCTTCAATGATCGATTCAGCCTTATGTCGCGAGTGAACACCGATAAATACGAAAAAATAGACAGTAAGAAGCATTAGAGCACTCCACCAAAAGGATTTAACACTCTGCATCCCGACTAAATAGGGAATGAATCGAAGAATTACTTTATCAATTTTTTGTCTAACCAAGCGCTCATTGGTGCACCAATATAAGCTATGCCCCAAACACCTAGAGCCACCGAAAAAGCCCCAAGTACCATTAACATAACCATCGGGTCTTTAATTCCAGCGACAAGAATATCGCCATTTTCTAGATAAACCGTTATCTCAAGATCGAAATAGGAATAGAAAGTAACCAGATAAATAAAACCAGCGATAGCAATCGTTGCATACACCAGAAAGACCGCCAACCCAGGATGGCTAGTCGTGAACTTAAGTACCTCAGCAAGTCTGACTTTTGGTCGATATTTATCTAGATTGTTATTTGTGGTCGTAGCTACATTGTTCCTCAAAGATCAAACTGTGATGGTTAAGCCACTTAGAGTCTACAAGCCTAGAACAATACTGGCAAAGCAATATCATTGAGAATCTACTAATTAAATTAGCAGCCAACGCAGTAATCAAAGAGAAGCATTGGGCTCAGAGTACAATTTATATAATTATAACGGCACTGGGTAACTGATGATATTATTTCAATCCACCCAATTTGAAGCATTGCGAATATGACTAAGAAAAAAAATAATGGCTTTCTGTTATCAGACAACATCTCTCGAAGAGATTTCGTTAATGGAACATTAGTGGGTTTTGGTGCCACCCTGGTGAGTTCAAGCAACCCTGCCACCGCCGGTAGTAAAATTGAACCCGCCGTTATTAAGGATAGCTGGACAGGCTTTGGTGGCGTCGGTGATTACGCCACGTCAAATGGAAATATCGCTGCTGTGCGAGAAGCAGCACACTTAATTCGTGATGGAATAACGCCGAGCTTAATGAATGAAGTTGAAGACACTGGCGAAGAATATGACATGGTCATTATCGGCGGCGGGTTTTCAGGAATTGGCGCCGCCTATCAGTTTCACAAAAAGTACGGCGATACAAAAAAGTGTCTGATTATAGAAAACCACCCAATTTTTGGTGGCGAAGCCAAACAAAATGAATTTGAAGTAGACGGCTACACCCTCTATGGCCCACAAGGTTCCAACGATTTTGGCCCGCCCAGCAAAGATGACAAGGGGCTGATTGCCGATATCTACCGCGACACAGGCTTACCCTTTGAATATAAGTTTGTGAAACAAGACACCAAAAAAACCAAAATTAAAGCACCGTTAGAAAATTATTATGGGGTATTTTGGGATGAAGAGCGTTTTGATACTGGCTACTTTTTAGGAAAAGATTCTAAAACACCCTGGGTGGTGAACCCAAGAGCCGACAAGCTAGCTCGTCTTCCTTGGCCCGATGATGTTAAGGCCGAGTTAAATCGCGCCTTTGAAGACCTTGAAGATAAGTACGACGGCGACGATTTTGATCGCTGGCTTGATAGCATGTCCTACAAAGATTTACTCGAGAAAGTTTATGGCTACAGTTCAAAGGTAGCTGAATACTTTGACCCTATCATTGCTATATCAATGGGGGGCGTTGGTTGCGACGCTTACTCTGCGTATTCGGCACAACGCTTAGAAATGCCCTGTACTCGGGCCCGCTATGTCTACGACAGCAACATCGATGAAGTACAACTGGCGGCTTTTAGTTTTCCCGGCGGCAATGCCGGTAGCTTTAGGCATATTGTTAAATACCTCCTGCCTGAGAGCATTATAGGCGGTAATACATTCGAAGAGATTCTATTTAACCCGGTTAATTTCAAAGCGTTAGACCGCCCCAGTAACCCTATCAATATTCGCCTAAATAGCACGGCTATCGATATCAGCCATGCGGGCTCTGCCGATACCGCCAAACACGTCAATATATCCTACCTGCAAAATGGTGTCGTAAAACACATTAAAGCCAAAACCGTAGTATCTGCCATTGGTGGTTGGGTTGGCCGCAAGATCATTAAAGATTTGCCACCGGCTATTACACAAGCCTATAAAGAGTTCCACCACTCGCCCATCTTAGTGGTTAACATTGCTGTACGTAATTGGCGCTTCCTTGACAAGCTGGGCATTTCGTCTGCTCGTTGGTTTGAAGGCTTCGGAAATTTCTTTTCCATCCGCAGGCCAATGGATACAGGCGACAAAAGTCAGCCATTTGAACCCAATAAACCGGCAGTGATGACTTTTTATGTCCCTTTTAATAACCCCGGGTACCCTATAGAAGCACAAGGTCCCATAGGCCGCGCGGAGCTGCTGAGTAAATCCTATAGTGATTATGAGAAAGAGATTGTTGAGCAAATGACCCATATGTTTGCTGATCATGGATTTGACGCCAAGCGAGATATTGCTGGTATTGTTTTAAACCGCTGGGGCCATGCCTATATTTCACCACAACCGGGCTTTCATTTTGGTAAAGACGGTAACGACGCCCCAAAAGAAATCGTTAAAAACGGTTATGGCAGAATACAGTTTGGACATTCAGAACTCGACGGCTATATGAGCCATACTAATGCACTTACTGAAGGCTCCAGGGCTGCTATTGCCGCAATGGAACTGCTCTAACTGCGGCGGCTCCTTCTGCAAGGCAAAAGCTGAGAGTGACTGATCTTTCCTGGTCTTGTTAGCGGTGATGTAATACGTTGCTAAAGCGCTTAACACCCACCACAACTTAATATTCCGGCCGACCATCGCCATATTCTACGTCGAGCAACCTGGCGTAATTATCTACTGCTCGTTGATACTCTTGAGCTCTGTCTCGGTGGTAGTAAATGCTATCGCGAATTGAACGTATGTCTCTGCGCAA
>CAWUWF010000009.1:0-13860 GCA_963925935.1 uncultured Arenicella sp.
CTTGCTTCAAAAGCATTATAAAACACCCCTTTCCAAATAGACGTAAGTCTAGTAAGACTTATAACTTAAGTCCAATTATTATCAAAAAGGCTATTGCGAGAAAAAGAATAAGGTGTCAGTACTTGAATTAGGCTTTTAATATCCGACGATCAAAGACCTGAGCCTGCATGTCGTTCGTTTGCGAAGAAAGCATAATGGTGCCGGATCTTGAATTGTGAATGACCGTCTAAATCAATGATGGCTTTGGGTAATTGGTAGACGCATGCCGGTAGGGTGAGTCTCATGGATGATACGAATAAATGAAGGCCGGCCCCTGCTGGGGTAACGCTGAATAAACGGCCGCTCTCAAACCCCATATGAGAACACCTATATCGATGCATTACAGCTTAGATCTTTCGGCTGCGCTCAAGATGACGGGAGTGAAGAGACTCAAGATGACGGGAGTGAAGAGACTCAAGATGACGGGAGTGAAGAGACTTAAGATGACGGGAGTGAAGAGACTTAAGATGACGGGACTCAAGATGACGGGGCTGAAGTTTATGCAGGGACTGGCGCTTGACGATCGCGTGTTTAAACTTCGTTTAGCTCAAACCCGCTTTTAGGGAAGTGTACGTGTAAGGTTCCAAATTTATCGCTTTGCCTTGCTAGTATCCAACGTGAATCACTACTGCCCACCAAGGTGCCACTGACCGCGTCTTTGGCGTAGTCGGTAGGCTTAATCTCGACCGCACTCCCGATTAATGCGTGTTGTTGCATTTTCTTAGGAATTGCACGGGGTTCACTATTGGCCGCTGCTGCAAAGGCTTTGGCCTTAAACATTCTAGTGCTCTGCCCATGGCCCATCTCAGACATTCTGTTCAGCCATGCTTGGGCCTTGGGGAAGCCCTCAAGCGGCTTGGAACTGATAATGCTTTTGGCAAACCAGAACACATGATAAGTCGAAAAATCTGCGATGGTCGGCTTATCCCCAAAAAGGAAGGGGTTGTTAGATAATTTATCTTCTAGGTCTGCCTTACACTGTTGTACAATTTCTCGCGCTTTCGATTGAGACACCCTGGGTAGTGACGATGTTTTGCCAATTCCAGCTCGATCTTTGATAAAGCGATAAGCTTGCCAAGGTACTAAATTTGTTAACAGTAGCCCCATGGATTTGAGTGGTTTGCCGGTTCTAACGATGGCCATGAACACTGTGGAATCAATGTGATCAACAAACGCTTGAATTTCTTTGCTGCAATTCTCCATTGCCATCTCTGGACGACCACATAGATCAGCTATCTCAGAGGTGATTATTCTGCTGTCGCAAAAAATATCAGCGCCTAACTGCGCGACGGGAATTCGTCTATAACCGCCCGCCAAAGGATCTACAATGGGCCGAGGAGGCATAGCCGGTGAGATTGCTGATGACCAACTCATATCGCAGTAGCCAAACATCAAGCGAATTTTTTCTGAGAACGGCGATAATTTATAGTGATGGAGAATCATTACATTAGTCCTATGAGTGTTAGCCAAAGCCGGGTATTTCGACGTCTACAACGTCCACCAATAGCGGGCTAGCCGCAGCACGCTCAAAGGCAGCGTCGATTGCCGCCGCACGCTTAGCCATGTCTTTACGATGACTAGGGTGAGTGAAAATATAAAATTCGCCTGCCACCACGGCCTCAACAACTCTAAGCCCCACTAACTCTGCGGGTATGCCATTCTCGACAAGCTGCGCGGCAGTGTTTTTAATCGCCGATTTGTTAATATTAGGGCTGCTAACTGCGGGTTCTTTGTACTGGTCTTGGCGGTTACGGTGAGATAGATGAATTCGAGTTTTTACAAAGGCTGGGCACAATACGCTGACGTGAATATTGTCTTTTTCTAGTTCGGCTTGCCATGCTTCAGACATACCAACAACCGCGACTTTTGTAGCAGTATAAGCCCCTGCATACGGCACGCCTGTCATGCCTGCCATGGAAGCAGTATTGATCATCCAACCGCCTTCACCATGTTGCTTAATAAAGGGCACGATAATTTGCGCACCACTAACAACGCCCATCAGGTTAACGTCAATCACCCAGCGCCAGTCTTTGTGATTGGTTGCTGCAATCGGGCCTGGGGCTGAGCCCACACCTGCATTATTTACCAACATATGAATTTTGCCGAATCGTTCAATTGCGCGATCTGCTAGGTTTTGCCAATCCTCAAGATTGGTCACGTCCATCTGCACGCCTAAAACGTTGATTCCAAGCTCTGTTAGTTTGGCTTCGGCCGTAGCAAGTTGGGCAGCATCGATATCACCGAGTACGATATTCATGCCTTGTTGCCCCATGGCGGTTGCAATGCTCAGGCCAATGCCTTCAGCACCACCACTAATCACCGCTGTTTTATTACTAAATTGACTCACCTTGGCACACCTTTTTAAATATTAATTTACCATCCTATTGTAATCCCAAACATTGTGCTCTAGGTATTTCTTCGCCTTATGCTGCACCATAGTATTGCAGAATAACCTCGGCCGCTTGGTCTATCATTTGCGCAGAAATGTCTTTGTGTACCACCAAACGAGCAGGCCCTGTGCCGGTGAATAAAACACCTCGTTGTGCACACCAATCCAATAACGCCTGCCCTTTGCCATCATTACAGAGAAGATAAACCATATTGGTATGAGCGCCACCACCAACAATCTCCAGAGTATCGATACCCTGCAACCGCGCAGCGAGCGCTTGCGCGTTGCTGTGATCTTCAGCAAGACGTTCGACATTGTGCTCTAAGGCATAAAGTGCTGCCGAGGCGAGTATCCCAGCTTGGCGCATTCCGCCACCGACCATTTTTCGCCATCGACGAGCTTCATCTACCAGAGGCTTTGGCCCTACCAAGACTGAACCCACCGGCGCGCCCAAACCCTTTGACATGCACAAGGAAACTGAATCGAACCGTTTTGTAATTGCGTCAAGCTCAAGCCCTTGCGCTACCGCAGCATTAAACACGCGGGCGCCATCTAAATGCAGCGCCAGAGAGTTTTGATCGACTAGACGTCTCGCTTGTGCAATATAATCTTGGGGTATGACTTTTCCACCAATGGTGTTCTCTAGGGCTAACAAACGAGTTCTGGCAAAATGAAAGTCATCGTCTTTGATTGCTTTTGCAATTTTTTCGAGGGAAATGGTGCCGTCGTTGGCATGTTCAATCGGCTGCGGCTGAATGCTACCCAATACCGCCGCGCCGCCGCCCTCATATTTATAGGTATGAGCATTTTGCCCTACGATGTACTCGTCACCACGCTGGCAATGCGCCAGCAGGCCCACTAAATTGCTTTGCGTGCCACTGGCACAATACAAGCCGGCTTCATGCCCTGCACGCTCGGCTAATTGGCTTTCTAAGCGATTGACATTCGGGTCTTCGCCGAACACATCATCGCCAACTTCAGCCGCCGCCATTACCTTGCGCATTGCTGAGCAAGGCTTCGTTAATGTATCACTGCGTAAATCGATTTGAATAGGCTGTTGATTATTCTGCATAACAATAAAACCCTGAATATTAAAATGAATAGATGCAACTAATGCATCTTACTTGCGGAAAAGATGTTCAGTATCTCGCGCCTCGGATTCTATAGACTCAATCATCGCTGCGCCGACCATTCGGGAATTTCGAGTGTTTAAATTCGCCTGCACCTTCGATACCATGCGCTCGCGCCAGATAATAATGACTCCGGACAGAATAGTGATGGACGAACCAAGCAAAACCAAACGATCAACCGTCTCTCCAAAAAACAAATAACCAAACAGAATTGCCCAAACAATCTGGCTATATTGCATTGGCGCGACGTAAGCGGCAGGCGCACCCCGATACCCTCGTAAGACAAAATACTGCCCAACTAGACCTAACACTCCAACCAAAAACATAACCGCCAAATCCGTTAAGGGCATGGGTTGGTAGACAAAATACAATGCGCTGCCGGCGACTAAAATATTAGCCAACAATGGAAATATAATCATTGTCGCGATGTTTTCACTAGCGCTTATCTTGCGTGAGATCACGGCAGAGGCGGCGCCACAAACAGCGCTGCCAAATGCCGCCGCATGCCCAATACTGATCGTTTCGGGCGAAGGCCGTAATACAATGACCACACCCACTAGCCCCATAAAAATAGCGAACCAACGTACGATCGCTATCTTCTCGTTAAGAAACCATATTGCCAAAATTGAGATAAGCAAAGGCGTACAAAACAACAACACATAGGCTTCCACCATCGGCAAGCGAGTGAAGGCGAAGAAGGCCAAAGTCAGACAGGCAACGTGCAGCACTGCTCTGAATGTCAGCAGACCCGGGTTAACGGGTTTCAGTGACACCGGCTTACCCTCAATAATACGGGCAATAGAGAATGGAACGTAACCAAACAATGTCGCAAAAAATACGATCTGAAAGACATTGTAATCACTGAGGCTCTTTACCAAAGCATCATGGGTAGAATAGGTTGCAAAGCCTATTAAGGCCATTACCATACCGGGAATAACCGAGCTTCTTTCAGGTGCTGATGATTTATTCATTGTCACTCACTAAATGGGTGTTGCGTTTATAAAAAATCAATTTGACCACTTGTTGGGCAATTCGATATTGAAGCGTTTGGCCAATTCGATGCCCCCCAAATAGCCGCAATACGGGACAACTAGCCAAATAATTCTGTCGCATTATCTCTTAATATGGCTCGTCTAACGTCAGCCAGGCCAGGATCTTGGGTGGTAATCAGCACCTTCGCCAATGAAGCACCTAAATGATAGAACGGCCAGTCACTGCCAAACAACAACCGCTGCCCACCGGTGAGCCGAATAATTCGATCGAGTTCGGTAATCCCCTGCCCGTGAATACCAATCCAGGTATTCGAATAACGCAAAGCAAGGTCGATCATGGCTCGATTATCGCGAGCCCCGGCGTGGCCAATAACAAATTGTAAGTTTGGAAAATTGGCGAATGCTGCTTCGTAGTGTCGCGGCATGGCGTAGGGATGTGATGACTCAGGCTCAATGCCTGCGCGCCCACCATGAAAAAAAATCACCACGCCCAACTCCTCAGCAAGGGCATAGACTTCCATCATGCTTGGGTCATCCGGAAAGAAGCGCTGCACAGTTGGGTGCAGTTTCATTAATTTGAGCCCGCTTTTGGCATATTCTCTGATCTGATCTAAGCGACTCTCGTCGCGAGGATGAACCGAGAATCCCGCCGACAGTCGATTTGAAGTCTGAGAAGTTTGGATTGCTGCGCGCCAACTCTCGGTTAAATCATCACCGAACGGCAGGCCTAACTTAATTGGCAATATCATTGCCTGCTCGACTCGCATGGCATCCATTTCACGAATCAGGTTTGGAATGGTTTGGCTTTTGTTAATAGCGCTTCCCCACAACCCCTGTATGACCATATTCGTCTGCATACTAGCTAAGTTGTCGGAGGTAAAGTTACCATTTACATAAACATCTAAATCAAGCTCACAACCTGGCTTAAGTTCATCGCAATCGAGTAAATGAAGCACCCTTGACGTCGACGCCTGCAAATCGAGCTGCGGTTCAAACAGTACTGACATACCAAGATGAACGTGCGCGTCAATTGACATAGGGATACTGTCATCAACGCAAACGAGCTGTCCTTGCTTATCTAATTCAAACCAAGGTAGCTCCGACAACCCTCGGTATCCGTGGTAGCGATGCTCGCCGAATGGCCCACGACCCAAATTTTCAGACTCGAGTTCACGTTGCTTCGCTAACAAGTCTATATCGTTTTGAGTGTATCTGCCTTCCTCAATATCTGGGCTACAAGCAGCTAAGCTTAGCCCTGTTGCTGAATAAGCCAGCCCACGCAAAAACCGACGACGATCATTGAAATTAGACATAGCGACCAGTTTATCGCGAAAATCTGCTTCGTGGAACCTCTGATTAAGCCTAAATACAATCCAATGCTGAGCGCGCATTGGCCCATATCAATCGGCACTATTGCAATTTTGGCCAGGCAGTTTTACGTCAGCACCAACGCCCTGGATTACTAATTCATCAGATGGGTCGCCAACCTTCAGATCGTCAGCGGTTTTCTCGATCTCGAGGCTGTTTATCGCGCGGAAAGTCCAGCCGAGTTTTTGTTAAGGAAAATGGAAGCTGGCTGTGCATTCATTTCCACTTTACAGCCCAGCCCTTGCTATTACTGCGCTCGCTCAACATTACTGTAATGTTGAGCGAAGTCGTTCATACTGCGCTTTCACAGGTTTTCTGAAAGCTAAGAGCTTAGAACTACGATGGGCGAAATATATATACAATATGAATATTGGTTTGCAGCATTCCAATTAATCTTAGCCATGTTTGGGATGGGTGCGACTTTATCTATTGGTGATTTCAAGGATGTATTGCGCGAACCTCGCCCTGTTAGCTTTGGTACTTTGATTCAATTGGCACTGGTTCCATTGGCGGCCTACCTATTTATTAGTGTCTCGAGTATTGCCGGCGGCGCTGCAGTTGGAATCGCGTTGATTGCATCAATCCCTGGCGGGACTACTTCTAATATTTTCACCTATATGGCTCGTGGCAGTGTTCCCTTATCGATATCCATCACGGGCATCACAACCATCACCTGCCTAATTACCACTCCACTCATTCTTGGAATTCTAATTACTGAATATTTGCCTAGCGACTTTGCAATGCCTACAGCACAAATTATTTCAGATATCGCTTTGACATTATTGCTGCCACTGATAATGGGTATGTTCTGCCTAAAAATTCTGCCTCATCATGCCACCTGGATTTCAAAATGGAGCATTCGTGGCTCTTTATTTGGAATACTAATGATTGTCCTGGGCTCGCTCAGCGCTGGTCGCTTAGATATAGATGCATTTGGGGTAAACAATGTAATACTCGTATGCAGTTTCATTGTATTGCTTACTGGCCTTAGCTGGCTAGCCGCACGTATTTTGCGCTTGTGTCGCCCTGACCGTACGGCGATTGAAATGGAAGTTGTCGTAAGAAATGTGAATTTGGGTGTATTGATCAAAGCATCAATGTTTCCTGCGGTAGCGAATGGTGATAATTTGGTCGGCGACATGGTGCTGTTCACGCTACTACTGTATGGCAGCCTACAGATGCTCATTGCCGCGCTCCTTATTTTTAATCGCCGTCGTTCTGTTACTTAGCAAAAAGCTCGGCATCAATATTTTTGAACGCCTTAAACTCTAAAAAATTACCAGACGGGTCTGCGAAAAACATGGTTGCTTGTTCGCCTACTTCACCTTTAAAACGGATGTATGGATCAATAATAAAATGATCAATAACTTCGGTGATTCGATCGGCTAGTAGTTGCCATTCTTGTAAGTTAAGAACCACACCGAAATGCGGTACTGGCACCCCATGCCCATCGACGGCATTGGTAATCGCCGATATTTCCCCCGGTTTACCGATCTGTATATTTAGGTGCGTAACCAATTGATGTCCAAACATATTAAAGTCTATCCACTGCGATGAACTTCGACCTTCAGCAAAGCCCAATTTAGATCCATAGAATTCTCTGGCTTCGTCAATATCACGCACTTGGATTGCGAGATGGAACGGTGTTAATTTCATGATCAGAATATTTTAGCCTGTTAAGACTAATTACTATAGAGTAAAAGCAGTCCAAATGAATCAAGTTCAAGAAAACAGATATGAATACTTCTATTGTGTACAAGCTCTCCCTGATAGCACTGCTAAGTGGCCTTCTTTTCAATTCAAGCCTGAGTGCTGAAGAGGTAAAAGAGAAAACGGCTTTTCCTGAAACTGAAATATTCTTATTAGACTTAGACTTAACATCGAACTCAATGCAAGTCAGCAATGGCCGCAATGTAACGGCCAGGCCAGGCTACGACAATCAGCCCTATTTCACAAAAAACAGTGAAACCTTTTTGTTTTCCAGAGGCGATGGCGACCAGACCGATATCTATGAATATGACATTGCTAAGCAAACGGCAACGCGCTTGACCCGGTCAGACAATACCGAGTTCTCGCCTACACCATTTCCGGATAATGCTAATGTCGCTTTCGTTAGCAATAGAAACCATAGCCTATGGCATGCAAGCCGAGACAATCTCGACAAGCCTAAATGGGTTTTCGCCAACAACCCGATTCACGAACCGATTGGTTACTTTAGTTGGAACCATGATACTGGCTATATACTGTATTGGTCTCAATACGGGTTTAGCGTTACCTTAGCGCATGAGTCAAAAGGCGACGTTCATTACGTAAGTGGCAACGCGATACCATCCACACCGCATATTATTCCAGGCACTGACAAGTTCAGCTTTGTACATCGTCAAGCTAGGGGCGATGCCTGGATTAAGGAATTCGACCCAGTCAGCAAGGCCATTCGACCGTTGACGCCGATCGTAGGCAGCAATGCCAATTACATCTGGGCGCCGGATGGATCAATCGTCATGATTGAGGGCAGCACGCTCTATCGTTGGCAAGAAAATGGGCCAGCCACTTGGGAGAAGATAAGCGATCTGACTAGCCAAGGCATACGCAGTGCTAACCGAGTCGCGATAAGCCCGGACGGTAAACGAATGGCGATCGTGGGCCTGCCAGTGGAAAATTCTGCCGTTAACAAGTAGCCGCACAGGTATCGCTATGACAAAGAACACTAATCCCAAACCAAATGCGTACCTGATAGGCCGCAAAGGCCAACAATGGAGTGCCTCAGAAAAGGCAGAATGGTCGGCGATGCAATCGATCAAACGCTCTTATCACGATGAAGTCGTTAGTAAACTTGAGAATTTAGACAGCAGCCTTTTGCTAGAACAATACGGCGCGCTATCAATCGATAAAGATCGATACCCTTTATTTATTGCGACTAGTCGACGATGGGATCAAGCGAAACCCACGGCCTTGATTACTGGCGGAGTACATGGCTATGAAACCAGCGGCGTGCAAGGCGCGTTACGTTTCTTACAAACCAAGGCTCGGCAATACACGTCGGCATTTAACTTAATCGTAGCCCCCTGTATTAGCCCGTGGGGCTATGAAACGATTAATCGCTGGAACGCCTTTGCAGTGGATCCTAATCGCTCATTCAATTCAAATAGCGGTGATGCAAACAGTAGCTCCGAAGAAGCAAGCAAACTAATGGAGAAGGTTAAATCTCTTAACAGAAAAATTTTGGTGCATATCGACCTGCATGAAACCACTGATACTGATAATAGCGAGTTTCGCCCAGCTCTATGTGCTAGAGATAACGTAATACATGAAATTTGGGATATCCCGGATGGATTCTACTTAGTTGGCGATACTCTGAAACCGGTCGACGCATTCCAAAGACACATCATTAACGCAGTCGGTGCGGTAACCCATATCGCAGACCCCGACGACGATGGCCGGCTTATCGGTGAAAAAATTAGTCAGCACGGCGTCATTAATTACGCGACCAAAGATCTAGGGCTTTGTACAGGGTTTAGTGATTGTGAGTATGGGACAACAACTGAAGTCTATCCAGACAGCCCCAAAGTAGATGACGAAAACTGCATTCAAGCCCAGCTTACTGCGGTTTGTAGTGGTTTAGATTATTGTTCGAATCTTTAATGCCCGCGTATGCAAAGTGAGGTCGTTTAAAAAGTGACTAGCTTAACTAGTCGATGGATTCGTTTCTTGATCAACTTCACACTGCCACTGCGCAGCCAGATCTTTATCGTCTGATTGCGCAGTAGAACCTTGACTATCAGTGTCGCTCGGGATGTGAGGATAGTGCTCAGCGAACACAGCACGCATGTCATCTATAGGAACATCCAGATACTCGCCACGCTCACGTATATACTCCATATGCCGATTTCCATGTTGATCAAATCGGTGATAAAGACTATCTTCAAGGCCATTAAACTCTAGTGGCAGCAGTTTAAACTTCTCACATAAACTCAAATTAAACGCAGGCGTCGCCTTCACCCATTGATCATTCAAATAGATTGAACAATAACCGTGAAAAATAAAACACATCGGTGCTCATCGTTTGACGTAACTTTTCAGTCGACAGATGATTAACCACATCTGCGAATCCTAATCTGGCTGGTAATCCGCTTGCTCTGCATAGGGCCGCAAGCAGCACGGCTTTCGAAACACACCATCCCTCACCTGTCGCTAACACGTGGGTTGCTCGCAATGTTTCAACGTCAACGCTTGCGGTATAAGGGTTGTAGTAGAAAGAATCACGCACAAAATAATAAAGTGCAATAGCCCTCTCTATATCGGTGTCTAAGCCTTCGACCAGTGCCTGAGCTTGCTTAATGATTCTAGGATCATCGCTATCGATGCAGTCGCTGGCTGCCAAATAATGTTCTAAGTCAGGTTTCATGTAATAAATTTTAATTTTTGAGGGGGTAATCGCAGGGCAATTGAACGAATTTATGTGATAAATCGCCCCCCTTGTTGTGCCACCTCGTAATCCTTGGCTGTGTGAGAGCTAGCTCAAGTAATAGCCCAGAATTTGTCACAAATTCTTTCTGATAAGTCGTCTTTTCTTTTGTTTACATCCAAACCAGACTCCAATAAAGCGCTTCAAAGACATTATGTCATAGATCATTTGAAAAAGAAGTTTCCCTGCGAGTATCTGAATGCTAACTTTATTAGTCATCAGTTCAAGCATCAAATAGACCGACCCTCACCACTAAAACCACCCATTTTCATGGATACAAAGCCTGCCCACCTTGTGCTACAATAATGACTAGAGCATTGGGTTCCAGTTTCGGTGAACCTCTTATAAATGACGTTTTGGAAGGCCTATGTTTAGTAAATTACGATCGGATTTAGACGTCCGCAATGAAGTGCTAAAAAGGGAGTTAGTGAATAAGGAGCAGGAATTAGCTAGAGCGCTTAATCAAATTGCCAGTTTACTGGCAAATGCTCGACGGTGGTCACGTAAGTTTCAGAACCCTTTGTACTCCGTGCCGACTAAAGTAATTGCGCAAATGGAACGTGAGACTGAAGATTACAAACAACGTGCAAGAGCAAAGTTAGATGAGTACGCTGCTAAAAACGCAGTGCTTCTTCAGAAGGTTGTTGAACTACAATGCAAAAAAATAGAAGATTCCTTCGGTGAAGCCGCCGGCAATTCCGATATGGATTTTCAATTCTCCACCAGTCATAGCGCCTCGCATATTACCCCCGAGGACCGTGAAAACGTTGAATTAGAACTAAGTGAACTGATGAAGCAGCGTTTTGCTAAATTTTTGAAGTAACTAGACTTAGACCTTTGTAATTATATAGTTGGTGCGAAATTTCAAAAAAGGCGCTTCAATAAATCGAAAACTTAAGTAACCAATCGGCACCAACGCAAGATAGAACAACGGCGCTAACAGCAAAGTCGAGTATATACTTGAAGATTGGACTATATATTCATCAACGATCGCGGCGAACTGAAATACGAAGAAAAGATGGAAAAGGTATATTGAGTAGGAATAGTTCCCTATTAAAGCAATAAATCTTGAAATTCTGCCCGTAGAATGCTGAATCGAATTGTCATACCAGGCAATCAATAATGCGTAGAACAAGCCTTCAACAGTGGGTAGATAAATCCAAATTGAGCTGGGCGATGGGTATGAAGGACTCTGATAATAACCTCCTAAGTGATCGAACCAACTGTAAAACCAAACAAAAGCTATAGTCGAGATCACTATGAGTACATGCTTATGTGCAATTCTATCTCGAAATTGATAGGCCATAATACCCAGCAAAAATTGATCCAGTCGCCCCACCAATGTCCAATACGACAACACCTGTATTTGCCCATACTCATAATGTAAATAGGTTCGGGTCAAGAGCGCCAATACTAATACAAAAAATAGCGAATATTGCCACTTACGAACGAGTAACAGTAGCAATGGAAGTATTAGGTAAAAATGGAATTCAACGGTAATCGACCATCCTCCGTTTGGAAGATTCGGGTACAGCCAACCACTCGTCACTAACTTTATGTAGTCATCTAGCTCCTGCCCTCGATAACCGTTGAACATGGCATAAAGAATAATGGTTAGAACCAACAATGGCGCGAGTCGCAAAAACCGATTCCAGATGAACGCAGGGAAATTAATTTTCTTATCAGCCAACAGCTTGGCAAACAAATAGCCACTTAGAGCCATAAATAGAGCCACTCCTGTGTGACCCTCGGTAAGCAATGACAATGGGGGAATGGGTGGTTCGGCATATAAGGTGCCGCTAGCCCAACTAAAGTGCCAAACAAAAACCATAAACGCAGCGAATGCACGCAAATGATCTAAGCCGATAAAATATTGACCGGATGTGGATTTCACTTAAAGTTCCTGGATACTTGTTTGGAAGGACTTTATGCGGGAATGACTCCGACAAAAAGCGTAGATGACAAAGGTTAACATGTGAAACACAAAACACTAAGCAGTACTTTATCTAGTTACCCAGCCCGAGACATTGATTGAAGGAAATGAAATCATGCTGTGCTGCGACAAAGGCCTCCGCCTAAATGTATTGCTTGGGTACACCCCGTATTGATTTTGACGGTGATGACATTGCCGACTTCGGACTCGGTTTTGCAGTAATCGCCGATATTGGATCGATCCTAGCGAAAATTTGGCCGCTGCATTCATGCCACAAGCCAGAGTCATGAAATCGACTATTGAGCAGAAGTTTAAGACTTTGGTTTATCAGGCAGTGAATAGCTTGAGCTCAAAAATGATCGTTTTGAGGCAACTCTAGATTATTGATTTTACTGCGCCCGAGGATTTTGAGCAGTATGTTTCGGCACGACCTCAGTACAGGGTAAAAAAGTTTAGCCCACAATGGACGCTTGAAAATCAAATAGTTGAACCGATTGAATAGCCCACTGCGACTACTAATTAGAGACAGCGCATGGATCGCGTCGGCTCCGTAATAAAGCACTTGATCCAATTTCAATACCATCCCTTGGTCGATATCCCATCCACGAGCAGTGATTTGGTCCACCAACGCCCCGCCCTGCCGCGCATCATGCAGCCCCAATTCACCGAACGATTCACGGATCCTGACCATGGTGCAATACATTTGGCATAGTGGGCACTGCGTATCGTAAACCAAAATTATCTTTGAATTATTCATAGCAATGCTTAAGCATAATGGTCTATCTTAATATAGTTTGGCGGTGCGCCAGAAAAAGGATTTAATTTGATTAAACCCAGAGTATGGGAACCAACCAAGTTCAAGTGTAAAATATTTACCTGCTCGCGGCCCATTAATGCCAAAAACTCGCCCCCCTGACTATCCCTATTTAATGGCCCTAATACCTACAATCCTAATACCTACAAGCTTATGAGCGAAGAAACACAAACCCCGCCTCCACCTGAAAAACCAGACCCCAACGAATGTTGCGGAAGCGGCTGCGTGCCTTGTATTTATGATTACTACTATGAACGACTTGAGAAGTGGGAAATACTGAATGGGGCTACCTTAACGCAATACCAACAACAGTTGGGCAGCAGCTAAAGAGCAAACGGCAATAAACAACAACGCAGGGTCTCGCCCTACCGCCCAAGCATACTGCGAGCTACAATCTCTTTCATGATCTCTGAGGTGCCTGCGTAAATGGTTTGAATACGGGCATCACGATAAAAGCGTGAAATAGGGTATTCGTCGGTATAACCATAACCACCAAAGAGCTGTAAACAATCGTTGATAACCCTAAGCTGCATATCGGTTGCGGCGTACTTCAACATTGCGGCATCGTCTACGGTCATTTCTTGCTTGCCAAATTTGGCTAAACATTTTTCAAATAAAGCGCGGCAAAGCTCTAATTCAATTCGTGCTTCCGCCAATTTGAAACGCGTGTTTTGAAACTGCCCGATCGACTGTCCGAAAGCCTGACGCCCTTTAACGTAGTCAACCGTCA
>CAWUWF010000010.1:0-33534 GCA_963925935.1 uncultured Arenicella sp.
TTTGATGCCTTAGCGGTTGCTAATGAGGCTGGCTGTGACGGGGTGATTGGTTTTGGTGGTGGCAGTTCAATGGATGTCGCTAAACTATTGGCAATACTTTTGAACACCGACCAGCCCTTGTCTGGCATGTACGGAGTTGAAATGGTCACTGGCCAGCGCTTGCCGCTAATTCAGGTGCCGACAACCGCAGGTACGGGTTCTGAGGCTACCGCGGTCGCGATTGTGACCACCGGAGAGTCGACTAAGGCAGGTGTGGTGAGTTCAATCCTGTTTGCTGATCATATCGTTCTTGACCCCGAACTTACTCTAGGCTTGCCCGCTCATGTGACCGCGGCAACTGGCATCGATGCAATGGTTCATGCCATTGAAGCCTTTACCAGTGCTCGTTTAAAGAACCCTTTGTCGGACATGGTTGCGCTTAAGGCCTTGCAACTATTATCGAAAAACATTGTCACCGCGGTGCAGACAGGCAGTAATCTTGAGGCGCGCAGCGACATGTTATTGGGCGCCATGCTGGCCGGGCAGGCATTTGCTAATGCACCAGTGGGTGCGGTTCATGCCCTGGCCTATCCATTAGGCGGCACCTATCATATTCCGCATGGTTTAAGTAATTCCTTGGTGTTGCCACATGTCTTACGCTTTAATGCGCCGGCAGCAAATGATTTGTATTTTGAAATCAGCCAAGTGATACACGGCTTGGATTTAAACTCAATTAACGCGGCCAATGCTGGACAACAGCTAGCGAACTATTTTGCTGAGCTGGCGGGTAGTTTAGGATTGCAAACCCAATTACGCCAGATGAACATTAAACCCGAGGCGCTAGAAGATCTTGCTAGTCAATCAATGAATCAACAGCGGTTGTTGATTAACAACCCGCGTGTCGTTGAATTAGCTGATGCGCTGGCGATTTATCAGCAAGCGTATTAATCTAATACCCACGAGCCAAGATGAGCGATACTAATACCGACCGGAATCATTACCGCTATTTTAGTGATATCACAACGCGTTGGATGGACAACGACATCTATGGCCACGTTAACAATGTTGCCTACTATAGTTATTTCGACACAGTTGCCAATAAATTTCTGATTGAAGAAGGTGGTCTAAACATCCAAGATGCCGAGATTGTGGGTTTTGTTGTTGCCTCCAGTTGCCAATATTTAGGTCCTATCAGCTACCCAGAGAAGATAGAAGTGGGTTTTCGTGCTAATCGAATTGGCGGCTCGTCGGTCGAATATGGCTTAGCCGTATTTAGGGCTGGCCAAACCACGGCCATCGCCTACGGAAGTTTTACACACGTATTTGTCAATCGCCTAAGCAATCAATCATGCCCTATACCTGCTGCTATTCGTAGCGCACTTGAGGCGGTCTTAGTAGCGGCTGAGTAATTACAGTATATTGAATTAAATAAAATACTTAAGAGGAAAATGAATAGTGAAAATTTTAACGAAAGAGTCCCTTTCTGATGCTGTTGGTAAAGAAGTCGGCGTTTCTCAATGGTTTGAAGTAACCCAAGAGAATGTGAATCTATTTGCTGATGTCACACATGACCATCAGTTCATTCACATCGACGCTGTAAAAGCTGCAGAGACGCCTTTTGGTGGCACTATAGCGCATGGTTTCTTGTCGCTATCGATGCTATCTCATTTTGCCGTCGACGGTTGTGGCGTATGGATGGAGGGTGCAGTCATGGGTCTCAACTACGGATTTGATAAAGTCCGCTTTCTAAACCCAGTTCGCGTTGGCTCTAAGATTCGCGGTCGCGCTAGCCTGATTTCTGCTGAAGAAAAGTCGCCAAACAAGTTCTTATTCAATCAAGAATATACCGTTGAAATTGAAGGCGTTGATAAACCTGCGTTAATTGCACAGTGGTTGAGTATGGTTGTTGTTGCTTAAGACATTTGGCCTTGTAAGAGTCAGTTAACACTAATTAAATTTTAAATTTCACGAGGAAAGTAGTATGAGTATTCGTTTTGATGATCAAGTCGCCATTGTCACTGGTGCTGGTAACGGTTTAGGTAGAAGTCATGCTCTGGCGTTGGCCGAGCGCGGTGCTAAAGTGGTGGTTAACGACTTAGGCGGCGCGCGCGACGGAACCGGTGCTTCCAGCGAAGCAGCACAAGAAGTGGTTGATTTGATTCGCAGCAATGGTGGTCAGGCAATTGCCAATGGAGCCAATGTTACCAACATGCAAGAAGTTGAGGCGATGATTGCCCAGGCCATGCAAGAGTGGGGCCGCGTCGACATTTTGATTAATAACGCAGGCATTTTACGCGACAAGTCTTTCGTAATGGCAGCATGGACGATTTTAAGTTAGTGGTCGATGTTCATTTGATGGGCTCAGTAAACTGCACTAAAGCCGTTTGGAGCATCATGCGTGAACAAAACTATGGGCGTGTTGTTATGACTACGTCATCCAGCGGAATGTATGGCAACTTTGGGCAGACCAATTATGGATCGGCCAAAATGGCAGTTCTTGGCTTTATGAATACCTTGGTTTTAGAAGGTGCAAAATATGGCATTCATGTTAATGCCCTAGCACCGACCGCCGGAACACGCATGCTAGAGGACATCATCCCAGATAAAAACGTAATGCAGTTAATGTCAGTAGAAGCAGTGACCGCTGGTGCCTTAACCCTATGTGATAAAGGCGCTCCTAATCGTTCTATTTTGTGTGCAGGTGCCGGTGGTTATGCGGCTACCCACATCTATGAAACCGAAGGTATCTATTTGCCACCAGAACAGCAAACACCTGAAAACGTGCGAGCTAATATCGATGCGATTAATAATCCTGAAGGTGAAAAAGTTCTGACCGTCGGCGGTGAGCAAACCAATAAGTTTGTTGCCAAAGCGTTAAAGCATTTGGGTATAGAAATGCCAGCCAGCTAACGGGCACCTCTATAATAAGTGGGTGATAAAAAGGTGCTGATTTCAGCGCCTTTTTTATTCTCAAGTCCGCCTGGGCGGCTCATTATCGTATTCTATTAGGCGGTTTTCTGGATTGAACTAAGCTTGCTGCCTGCTCTATAAAAACAATAGGCTCCGAAAACGGACACAATAAACATCAGACTGGCCATTGGGTATAGCGTGCCATTGTGAGTGATTGTGACAACAAGGCCTCCCAGCATGCCAATCGCAACTCGGGCAACACCCATTGAGGCGCTAGCGGTGCCGGCGTTCTTATCATACAGTTGCATAAATACCGAGGATGCAATTGGGCCTGAAATAGGGATCGCACCGGCGGCAACAATTATTAAGCCAACAATCAAATACAGTGTCGGTTCAAGAAAGGTGACCGCCAACAAGAGCAGAAAACATAAAAACGCCAGGATGCTGCTGCCGATCATACAAACTCGATAAGGTTCGTAGTGGCGCAGTAAGTAAACCCCAAAACGGTTGCCAACAACCAGCGAGATGGTGTTCGCCCCTATCAGAAATGGAAACATTTCAAGTGACGCGCCTAGATAGGACATATAAACGAATGAAGCACTGGTCGCAAATATCATGTAAACCGTCACATTCAAGCCCATTGCAACTAGGTATAATCGACCAATTGGCTTAGCTAAAACCGCTCGATAGTTAGCGAGCATTGTTTTAAGTCCGATCACGATATTGCGGCGTTGTTTAGACGCTGGTCGCAATCGCTGCTTGGGTGTGTTAGCCCATACGATCAAGCCAACAACCGCGCCATAAGCAGCTAGAAAGTAAAATATGCTGTGCCAGTCGCCCATTTTAATAAGAAATGTTCCGACCAAAGGCGCAACCAAAGGAACACCCATAATCACCAAGGTAACCGTCGACATAATGCGCGCTGATTCCTTGCCAGAATAGTTTTCCGAGATAATCGCGCTGACCACCACGCCCGCTGCGCCCGCAGAAAACCCTTGCGCGGCTCGAGCCCACAATAACAACTGTAAATCGATGGTAGAAGCGATGGCTAGCGAGGCCAGGCTGAATAATATGCAGCCAATTAGTGCTACTCGCAGGCGACCAATGCTGTCGGACAAAGGGCCACCCAAGAATTGCCCCAAAGTGCTGCCAAGCATGAATACCACGATGGTGTATTGAATGGTCGCAATGCTCACGCCTAAATACTCAGCTAGGCTGGGAAAAGCCGGCAAGTAAGTATCGGTAGCTAAGGGGCCGACGGCGACCAAGCCAGCAAACGCATAAAAGATATACTTATATTCGCTGAGAGGAGAGTTCGGTTTGGTCACGGCTTAAATAACTGGCTTGTTAAAGGCAAGAGTTGTCGGTAGGGCTCACTGGTGAGCTGTATGGTTAATAATGTCCAAATGAGGTCATTGCGCTGCAAGCTACTACACAGGCCGCCATAATTAGTCTTCCGCGTTTTTAAAATGTCGAATAATAGTTTCAGCGATCTCTGGTTTGCCTTGTTTGATTTCGTCCAAAGTAAGGTCCCGTAGCTCATGCGGAAATACCAACCACTTATCGGTTTCATGTATGTAGAAGTCCGGTGTGTAATTGGTGGTGTTGCGGCTAGGTTTGTACCATGGGCAGGCAATCTTCATATTGGTTGGCATGTTGCGTCGGGTCTTCTTGCGCATGCGATCAAAAATTGCCTCGATACTGCGCCCTGAGTCGAACACATCATCAACCAACAAGACTTGATTATCTGAATTGATATTGTCGACAATATAATCAAGCCCATGAACCCGCACGTGCTTATCCTGCTTATCTATTCCGTAATAGGATGACGTGCGAATTGCAATATGGTCAGAATGCACGCCTATAAAATCCAAGTATTCTTGGATCGCAATTCCTACTGGTGCACCGCCGCGCCAGACGCCAATGATAAAATCGGGTCTAAAACCACTCAGGTAAACTTTTTCAGCCAGTTTAAAAGAGTCGAGAAGTAGTTCTTCTGCGGATATGAATATTTTTTCCATGCTGGGTAGTTCTATCTCAAAGGAGTGAAAAGAAGAGCCATCTAGTATTGCACTCATCGCACATATTGCAACCATTGCATGCCACTCTGTTACACTAAGCCGCTAAAATAAATCGATCAGTTTGAGAGTTGAGTCGTAATTATGAAGTTAGCGAATAAAGTTGTTGTTGTTACCGGCGGAGCTGGTGGCATTGGTGGTGCATTCTGTAAGTTAGCGGCTGCTAATGGTGCCAAAGTCGTTGTTGCAGATTTGGATTTCGCAGCAGCACAAAAATTAGCCGAAGAAATCAACGGTCTTGGTGTTCAATGCGACGTAAGTGTAGAAGCAAACATTTTGGCATTGATTGAGCAGGCGGAATCGGCCTATGGGCCGATCGATCTGTTTATGTCAAATGCAGGTTTTGGGGTCGGTGAGCCCAGCCATGCAGCATCGGCCAGTAATGACGTTTGGCAACGTAATTGGGACGTACATTTGATGGCGCATGTGTATGCCGCTAGAGCGCTTTTACCCAGTATGATCGCGCGTGGCGACGGTTATTTTCTGAATGTTGCATCTGCTGCCGGGCTACTTTCACAAGTGGGTGATGCTGCCTACACCGTCACTAAACATGCAGCTGTAGCATTTGCTGAATCCTTAGCAATTTCGCATGGCGATGATGGTATTAAAGTGTCGGTGCTTTGCCCGCAATACGTTAACACCAATATTTTAGCCCTCTCTGACGAACAACGAACCGAGCCATTAAAGGGTGTTTTGACCCCAGAATATTGCGCCGAAGTGATTTTAGACGGAATCGATAAGGAACAATTCCATATTTTGCCGCACCCTGAAGTAAAAGATTACATTACTCATCGTGCGAGTAATGTTGATCGTTGGTTGAGTGGTATGCGCCGCCTACGTGCGAGCCTGCTTGATGAGTCGGGTAAAGTGGATTTTGTTAAGATGCTTAAAGGCTAAAATTCTAGTCGGAGACGAGACCGCTACGCTACGGCTCCCTGCCTCGTACATGCACTGATCCAGGATGACAGGGGTCGCTCCCTAGCGAAGAGTCTTAAAGACGCAAGCTACGTTTCTATAGAGATCGAACCTTAAAGTTGCGGCCTTTAATTTTATCTTGACCTAGTTTTACCAATGCTTGTTTGATTACCTCACGACTAACAGCGACAAACGAACTCGCAGGACCGATCTTGATCTTGCCTACGTCGCTGCCAGCAATGCCACTGTCGCCGGTTAATGCGCCGAGAATGTCGCCGGGGCGAACTTTTTGTTTTTTGCCGCCGGAGATTTGAATGGTGATCATCTTACAGCGCGGAACAATCTTGTTGAGTGCGGCTTTAGGAGGCAGCGGTTCGTTTTCGATGTATAAATTGAGTTGCTCACCCAATTGTTGTAATTTTAATTTTTCTTGGTCGGTGTAAAGCGTAAACGCTTGTCCGGTTCGACCGGCTCGCCCGGTGCGGCCGATGCGGTGTATGTGGACATCTAGGTTGCGTGCAATCTGATAATTGATCACGGCGTCCAGCGCTTCAATATCAAGGCCTCTTGAAGCCACATCAGTTGCCACCAAAATGGATGCGCTTTTGTTGGCAAAGCGGGTCATTACTAGATCTCTTTCTGGCTGATCTAAGTCACCGTGCAGTGCCAATACATCGAAATTCATATCACGTAGGGCTTGCGCAAGTTCATTGGTCTCTTGCTTGGTATTGCAAAAAACAATGCTTGATTCAGGTTCGTGTTCCATCAACAGCAATTGCACAGCCTTGATACGGCCACCGTTTTCGATGCGGTGAAAGTGCTGATCAATATCTAAGTTACTGGCGTTGGCGCCAATTTTGACCTTCTTCGCTTGATTAGTGAAGCGTTGGGAAATAGTTTCGATAGCGGCCGGGAAGGTAGCGCTGAACAATAATGTTTGGCGTTGGCTCGGAATCTCTCCGACTATTTTCTCCAAAACTTCTTGAAAGCCCATATCGAGCATTCGATCAGCTTCATCAAGCACTAGGGTGTTTACCCGTCCAAGTTTGATGGTGTCTTTGCCTATATGATCTTCGATCCTTCCTGGCGTACCAACCACAATGTGCGCGCCGGATGCCAAGGAGTTAGCCTGCGGTCCAAATGGAACTCCGCCACAAACGGTTAACACTTTGATATTTGGGATGCCACGCGCTAAGCGTCGTATTTCACCGGCGACCTGATCTGCTAGTTCACGGGTTGGGCAGAGTACCAGGGCTTGGGTATGGTATTCGTCAATAATCAGCTTTGACAAAATGCCTAAACCAAAAACAGCGGTTTTTCCGGAGCCGGTTTTGGCTTGTCCAATTAGGTCTTCGCCGGCCAATACCAAAGGTAGGGCCTGGGTTTGAATGGCGGTCATTTCCTCGTAGCCTAGTGAGCTCAAATTTGAGGCTAGGGCTTCGGGAAGTTCGATTGCTGAAAAAGAGGGATTAGTCACGGTAAAAATCTATGTTTGGCTGGCGAGTTGGTGAACTCAGACCCGCCATTATCGCATGTTTGGCGTAGTAAGTTCGCCTCTACCCTCGATATAAAACACTACTTAGTGTACTGCTAAGATCAAAGGCAAGGCCCGCGCCATCAATCTCAATTTAGCGGGCCTCGATTAGGATAGATCGCACTAGCTAAAAGCGCGATCGCAACTACTGGTTAAACTAATGCAGCAAGCTGTTCTTTACGAAATGGTTTTAAGTCATCAAAGCGATCCTGTTCTACCAGATTAGCCCAGTTAGGGTTGGCAATAATGGCGCGTCCAACGGCAACCAAATCAAACTCGTCGGCCGTAATGCGTCGCACTAACTCATCGAGACTGGCAGGTTCAGCTTCTCTGAAAGTAGACTCACCGGGTAAGGGAATAAAATCGGCATTGAGGCTTACGCTGCCGACTGTTATGGCAGGCTTGCCGGTTAACTTTTTAGTCCAGCCGGCAAAATTTAAATCACTGCCTTCAAACTCTGGCTCCCAGAAACGGCGTTGCGAGCAATGGAATACATCCACGCCTGCATTACTTAATTGAGTGAGTATTTGTTCTAGCTCGGCCGGTGTTTGGGCTAAGCGTGCAGTAAAGTCCTGCTGCTTCCATTGTGAGTAACGAAACAGAATAGGAAAATCTTCGCCGACGGCCGCGCGACAGGCTTCTATAATTTCCACTGCAAAACGGCCGCGCTTTTCAATTGAACCTCCATAAGCGTCATCTCTTTGGTTATTGCCTTCCCAAAGAAATTGGTCTATCAAATAACCGTGCGCACCGTGTATTTCAATGGCATCAAAGCCCAGCGCCTTGGCATCTTTTGCGCCGCTAGCGAAAGCCTGCACTACATCGTTGATATCATCTTGGGTCATCTCGTGACGATTTACCTTGCCTGCCAGGAACATCCCAGAGGGCGTGAAGCCAGGAACATCGCCTTCTGGCATTGTGCCAGCCTTGCGGGCGCCGCCGCAATGCCATAATTGAGGCGCAATTTTGCCACCCTCGGCATGTACTGTATCTGCAATCTTTTTCCAGCCGGCTAGGCGCTCTTCGCCATGGAAATAAGGTACATCAGGATAACCGTTTGCAGCAATGTGATTTACGCAGGTTCCTTCGGTGATTATAAGCCCGGTACCACCCGCAGCATGCTGTCGGTAATACTCAATGCTCTTTTCCCCAGGAATGTTATTGGGCGAGAGATTGCGCGTCATTGGCGCCATTACAACTCGGTTTTTGAGTTGTAATTTCCCTAGGTCTACATTATCAAATAATATGCTGTTGTCACTCATTTTAGCTATTGCTCATTTAAAGTTGTTTTGAAAAATCACTCATCAGTACGGTGAGGGATTAAATATTCTCTAGTCTCGCCCTGGAATACCGTGCACTAAGGTTAAAAACTCTAGGCGTGTACCCTTGCGGCGGTGTTCACTCAAGGCTTGATAGTCAGGGTCGGCGAACCAATCTTTGGCGGCTTTTTCAGATGGAAAGCTGAACATGATCATCCTGCCTGCACGGGGTTCGAAGCCCTCGAAGGTGATTGGATTGTCGTCATAGGTTAGAAATTCACCGCCATACTTTTTCAAAATAGCGAAAAAGCCTTTTTCGTAAATTCGGTATTCTTCGGCATTGCTAACACTCAGGTTAACCACCATGGTGACTGGGATATCGGACATGCTTTACCTATTGCGTTGTTATTTTGGTTTGCTTCGTTTAGTAAGCGAATTATAATATATTGGCACTAGGTATGTCGTTATATTTGTTGATGATGGCCTTCTACGCTATTTAAGCTCAGTTTTTTTCTGCACAAGAAAAAAATGCCACATTACAATCCCTCTTGATGAGCTAAGACTTGCAATTATAAGACGGCCTCTAGCTGCATCAATCAATTCGACTTATTGGCATATCAAGTGTCATAATATGCTTTGCTTGGGAAGCCGAGCATTGACGATTAATGCGAACCAAAAGAGACCCCTATGTCTGCAATGAACCTTGAACTGATAGAAAACGTACACGTTCTGTCTTTAACCAACCACGATCACGAAAACAAATTCAATCAAGCTGTAATGGAAGAGTATCTCGGCGTTTTCGATACCGTGGACGCTTATGTTGGGAATACCTCCCTGTTAATTCGCTGCGAACACCCTAAGACCTTTTCAACAGGTATCGATTTGCAGTGGATGATGGCGCTAACAACTGACGCGCGAACACTTTTTATTAAAACATTGGAAACGGTTGTTTACCGCCTTGCGATGTTTGGCGCGCCGACCATTGCTGCGCTCAATGGTAATACTTATGCTGGCGCCGCCATTTTAATGAGCGGTGCAGATTTCCGTTTGATGCGCGCCGACCGTGGGCGGTTTTGTTATCCAGAAGTAGATATCAAAATTCCCTTTACGCCGTTAATGAACGACGTGTGCGAACTATTACCCAATAAGCACGCCTTAAAACACATGATGTTAACTGGGCGCCCGTGTACCGGTATTGAAGCTGAGAAATGGAATGTAGTAGACAGTATTCATTCAGAAGATACGCTACAGTCGAAAGCGCTAGAAATGGCCCAGGCCTTGGCCCAGAAAGACAGAGCTACTTACGTCACCATTCGCAATCAAACGCGCCCTAAAATCGCCCGCCATGCGGCTGGCCTAGGTATTGAGTTTTAAAAAAGGCTTTGAGTTTTAAAGAGATTCGGCGAAAATAGCACCTATTTACAGCGCTGAGCAAACCAAATATTTAAACAATCAGAAAACAACGAATTAATATCATGAAAACTAAAATCACTGAAATGTTCGGTATCGAACACCCAATTATTCAAGGCGGCATGCATCATGTTGGCCTAGCCGAGCTGGCAGCGGGAGTTTCCAATGCTGGAGGATTAGGATTAATTACTGGTCTTACGCAAGGCACGCCTGAGAAGTTGGCCAAGGAAATCGCACGTTGTCGCGAGATGACTGATAAGCCCTTCGGCGTGAATCTGACATTCCTGCCAGCCTTCAATGCACCCGATTACGCGGGTCTTATTCAAGTCATTATTGATGCCGAGGTAAAAGTGGTTGAAACGGCAGGCAATAATCCAGCCAAATGGTTACCGTCAATGAAAGACGCTGGTATTAAGGTCATTCATAAGTGCACCGCGGTAAGACATGCATTGAAGGCGCAGTCTATTGGTTGTGACGCAGTTTCAGTGGATGGCTTCGAATGTGGCGGTCACCCAGGCGAAGATGACATTCCTAATTTCATTCTGCTGCCGCGCGCAGCTGACGAGTTAGCTATTCCGTTTGTTGCCTCTGGCGGCATGGCCGATGGTCGTAGCTTAGTCGCAGCCTTGGCATTAGGCGCTGAGGGAATGAATATGGGGACTCGCTTTATCGCGACCCAAGAAGCCCCAGTTCATGAAAACGTAAAGGCAGCAATTGTTGCGGCCAGCGAGCTCGATACAAAACTGGTTATGCGACCGCTTAGAAATACTGAACGTGTGTTAAATAATGTCGCCGTTGAACGCTTGCTCGCCAAAGAAGCTGCCCTTGGTGCCGATATTAAAATCGAGGATGTGCTTGATGAAGTTGCTGGGGTTTATCCTAAAATCATGCAAGATGGTGATATGGATGCCGGTGCTTGGTCTTGCGGAATGGTGGCCGGATTAATCAATGATATTCCAACCGTTCAACAACTTATAGATAGAATCATGGCCGACGCCGACGCTATTATTCATAAGCGTTTGAGTGGCTTCTGATTAGGCTGGCATGACGTTAATTAGTTGCAGCTTACGTAAGTACCCTGCAACTAATTGTAGGGCGCGTTTATAAGGGGCTATTCCATAAAGTGATAGTGATTGCAGCCCAATCACAATGTTCGTTTGCTACACTGTGCGCAAGGAACCCCTGATCAAGAAAAAGATTCTGCTAAGCAGTATTGCTGTGACACCAGAACTCATTTCCATCTTAATTATATTTAGGAACACATTATGTCTAGTAATCCCGAACTTTTTAATTTAAAAATATCTGACAAGTTTGTCCCCATTCTAGAGCAGATTAAAGCTTTTATTCGCGATGAAATAGATCCGCTAGAAGAAGAGTTTCATCTGTCACCTAATAAAGATGATATTTGGAGTTTGAGCAGTCGCCAGACCGAAATTATCGAAGGTCTAAAAGCCAAAGCTCAGTCAGTAAATTTGTGGAACTTCTTTTTACCTAATTGGAATGACGGTGGCATTAGCAACCTGGATTACGCCTATTTAGCGCAAGAGATGGGTAGAAGCCGTCTTGCACCAGAAGTGTTTAACTGTGCTGCTCCTGACACGGGGAATATGGAGGTATTGGAAAAATACGGTTCTGAAGAGCAAAAAAAGCAATGGTTAGAGCCACTATTGGCGGGCACAATTCGATCTGCTTTCGCCATGACTGAACCTGATTTGGCATCTTCGGATGCTAAGAATATTGCAACGTCAGCCGTGCTTGAAGGTGATGAATGGGTCATCAATGGCGAGAAGTTTTATATCTCGGGCGCAGGTGATAGCCGCTGTGCAATTATGATTGTTATGGTGCAAACCAACCCAGATCCTTCAGCGCCTAAGCATCTAAAGCAAAGCCAAATATTGGTGCCGATGGACAATCCAGGAGTCGAAATTCTTGGCCCGATGCACGTGTTCGGAAATCCCGATGCGCCACACGGTCATATGCATCTGAAATTTGAAAACTGCCGAGTACCAAAAGATAATATTCTTCTGGGTGAGGGTCGAGGTTTTGAAATATCCCAAGGTCGCCTTGGTCCTGGCCGTATTCATCATTGTATGCGCGCACTGGGTCAATCTGAATTAGCCCTGGAGCTAATGATTAAGCGCGGTCTATCTCGTGACGCGTTTGGCAAGCCGCTAATTAAGTTAGGCGGCAATTATGATCTAGTGGCAAATAGCCGCATTGAAATTGATAGCTCTAGATTGATGGTCCTACAGGCAGCTAGAGCAATGGATGTTTTAGGTAATCGCGAAGCCAGGGTTTACATCTCTGCAATTAAAGCAATGGTGCCAAAAATCACCTGTGACATTATTGATCGGGCCATTCAAATGCATGGTGCGGCAGGCATATCACAATGGACACCTCTGGCTGAGATGTATGCTGGGCAGCGAACTCTACGTTTGGCCGATGGCCCAGATGAAGTTCATCGCATGGTAGTGGCGCGCGCTGAAATCACTAAGTATGCGTAGCGTATAATCAAAAGTGGCATAACCGCCATAAAAAGGCCCCCTATCATTGTAATTGATAGGGGGCCTTTTTTTCCCTGGCCTGATTATCCTCAGGCCTCAGCTAATCAGTTTTACATAACTTGGAGGCTGCCAGTACTAAAATACCAGCAACCACAACTTCTACGGCTATCTGAGGTGCCGCTAAAGTAGCGCCATGTGCCAACCAGGCAAGCACCCGGAACCCCGCAGTCAATATCAGTAACATTGCAGGCGCATAGAACCAAGTCCGATTGCTAGTAATCAGACCTAAGCCCATCATTACGCTAGCACCAATGAAAAACGCTGTAAGGTCACCGATTTGAGTGCTGCGACCAAGCCCTTCTAGCAACGGCATTCCAAGCTCCGCGGCTGCGCCAGTTGGGTCAATTAACCATCTGATCCCAATAGACAGGAAGAGTAGGGCGGGTAGCACAACAAAAATACGAATGAGGTTGTTCATTATTTCTCCTAAGGTTTCGATCTTATTTATTTTGACATGGTCTATGCCAACATTTGTTGCTCGACGATAGCTTTATATTTTGTTAAAAGCTAGTCTTAGCTAAGTGGGTGGCGTGCACTAGCTAGCGCTATAAGAATGTTTGTATAAAAAATAATAGTAAAATGTCGGTTAAATCAAAAATCAAAACGCACCATAGCGAATTAGCATCAGAGGTCGATGGCCGTACCAAGCGAGGTGAGCGAAGTCGGCAACTAATTATTGATGGGATGCTGGCATTAATTGATGAGGGAAATCTAATTCCGACCGCACAACAGGTTGCGGATCGTGCCGGAGTTGCGATTCGAACCGTATTTCGCCATTTTTCAGAAATGGAAAAACTGTTTGCCGAAATGGATAGTTATCTACAGCCTACTTTTCGCAGTTTATTTGCCGGCGGCGACCGCGGTGGTTCTTTGCAGGATCGAGTACTGCATGCGGTAGAGTGCCATGTGCATGGTTATACCAAAATAGCCCCGGTTGTCAGATCTACGCTTAGTCAGGTTTGGAGATGGCCGGTGCTTAAAACCAATTACGATCGAAACCAACAGTCTTTGCGTAGAGATCTAGATGACTGGCTACCGGAATTAGCAAAGGTGTCACAGGAGACTCGCGAAGTCATTGACTCGATCACTTCATTTGAATTTTGGGATCGCTTACAGTCGCGACCGGGGATTAATCTGAAAACCAGTATCACCCTGATCAGCCAATTAGTACTCGATCAATTATACATAAAGCCTTAGGCTTGAAGAACGCTCGGTAAGGCCTAATTGCTTAGCGAAAATGGCCGCACCCAACGTTGGCCAATCAAAATGAACGCTAGTGAAACAGAATACACTTAACCTTTTCATTGACCTAGCCTACCTCGTTGCTGAATTTTAGTATGCGATGCTGTGCGACAAAACCGGATCGCACGATGCATTTTTGTGTGGCGATGTTACCTTTCTCAGTGGCACAGATAGGCTAAAATTTGCGACGCTTTTACTATTTTCAAACAGCAGGCTAAGTATATCTGTGGCTTGAATCAGATGTTCTGGATCTAAGTAAAACTGCAATACAAATCCTTCGTCATTTCGCCAATACCAACCCTAATGATTGTTATAATCAATAAATAGAGAACCCTAGCGCATAACTTAGCTAGTTCCCATAAATCATAAAATCAGTGAGACTCATGATTAAAGACATATTTATATTGAGTGCGGTGCGTACTCCCTTAGCCGGTTTCCAAGGTGCCTTGGCCGAACTCACTGCCCCTCAATTGGGCGCTGCCGCTATATCGGCAGCCGTTGCCAAAGCCAAAATAGATAATCAAGGGATACAAGAGGTTTACTTTGGTAACGTGGTAAGTGCCGGTATTGGCCAAGCACCTGCGCGCCAAGCGGCTCTTCAGGCTGGCATACTAAAGTCTACACCCTGCACGACTGTCAGTAAGGTTTGTGGTTCTGGGATGAAGGCGGTAATGCTGGCTAGCGATGCTATTCAATGTGGGCATGCAGAGATAGCCGTTGCCGGTGGCATGGAAAGCATGAGTAATGCGCCGTATCTGTTGGACAAGGCTAGGTCGGGATATCGCTTGGGTCACCAGTCGGTTAAAGACTCAATTTTTGTCGATGGTCTCGAAGACGCTAAAAGTGGCGGCCTGATGGGTGCTTTTGGGCAGCAGGCGGCAGACAAGTATGGCTTTACTCGCGAGCAAATGGACGGTTTTGCCATAGAATCGCTACGCCGAGCCGTGACCGCAAGTGACAATGGGTATTTTAACGATGAGATATGCCCTGTCAGTGTTACTACTCGCAAGGGTACCCATGAGGTAATAGAAGATGAACAACCAAGAACAGCAAGCCCTGAAAAAATCCCTCATTTAAGACCGGCTTTCTCTAAAGATGGCACCTTGACTGCTGCTAATTCTAGCTCTATCTCGGATGGAGCGGCTGCATTAGTGCTTGCCAGCGGTGATCAGCTAGAAGCCAAATCACTAAGCCCAATTGCAAAAATTTGTGGCTATGTCAGCCATGCGCAAGCGCCTGAGGAATTTACCCTGGCGCCGATTGGTGCGATCAATAAGTTGTTAGCTAAGCTTAATTGGACAGTCGATGATGTTGATTTGTTTGAAGTGAACGAGGCCTTTGCAGTGGTTACCTTGCTGGCGATGAAAGAAGTTGGAATAAGCCATGATAAAGTCAATATTCACGGTGGCGCTTGTGCCTTAGGCCACCCATTAGGTGCGTCGGGCGCTAGAATTATTGTCACTTTAATTCATGCTTTACGCCGTATCGGTAAAACCCGAGGCGTCGCTTCTTTGTGTATCGGCGGCGGCGAAGCCACGGCGATTGCGATTGAATTGGTCTAGCTTGTTTCTATTTTAAATGGCTCAAGGCTGTTGTTTAATACTATTGGATGAATATTTATGGATCTGTCTCTTAACGAAGAACAATTATTGATTCAAGACACCGCGCGTGACTTTGCTAATTCTGTGTTGGCTCCAGCGGCCGATAAAGTCGAGCATGATAGGCCCTTGTTTTTATCCAACCTCAAGGCTCTGGCAGATCTTGGCTTTATGGGATTGAACGTCAATGCCAAATATGGCGGTACCGAAGCTGGGGTTGTGGCCTTTAGTTTAGCCATCACGGAGGTGGCCAAGGTGTGTGCATCGACCGCGGTAACGTTGTCGGTAAACAACATGGTTGCCGAGGTCATCGAGATGGTTGCCAGTGACCAGCAGAAAGCTGATTACATTCCAAGGCTTTGTGATGGCACTTACCCAGCAGCTGGGTTTTGTCTAACCGAAGCTGGCGCGGGTTCTGACCCCGCGGGTATGCGAACCCGTGCCACTCGTGACGGTGATGACTGGCTGTTGAACGGCAGCAAGCTGTATATTACCAGCGCAGAATATGCCGGCATTTTCGTAGTTTGGGCCGTGACTGACTCAAGCGTAAAAAAAGGTAAGGGAATTTCCTGTTTCTTAGTAGAAGCAGATACACCAGGAATCCATATATCCAAAGCCGAACGTAAACTCGGCCAGCATGCGTCCAGTACCAATGAAGTGGTTTTCGATAATTGTCGAATTCCCGGTAATGCCTTGATGGGTGGTGAAAACCAAGGTTTTCGGATCGCCGTGGGCGAGCTTACCGGCGGGCGGATAGGCATTGCCTCGCTAGCGCTGGGTCTGGGCTTAGCCGCAATGGACTACGCCAAGTTCTTCGTTCAAGAACGGCACCAGTTTGGCCAGGCGATTGCCGATTTTCAAGGTATTCAATGGATGCTCGCCGACACCTATACTGAACTAGAAGCCGCGCGATTATTGGTGATGAATGCTGCCTATTGCAAAGAATCTGGCAAAGCGTATGCAGTGCAGGCATCGATGGCAAAACTATTTGCCTCTGAGAAAGCGAATACAGCTTGTAATACCGCGTTGCAGTTGTTGGGCGGCGCGGGTTATTTGGAAGATCACCCGATTGCGAGATTTACTCGCGATGCGCGAATAACGACTATCTACGAAGGGACTTCACAGATTCAAAAAATCATTATTGCCAAGCAATTATTGGCAAGTTGAGTTCTTATCAAGACCTTTAATCGTTCTCGCTTGAATAGGCGTGTGCGACCTTAGATTGGTTTTTGCGCCCAAGACGATTTGAAATAAAGTCGCCCGCCTTTATCAGCTTGTGCAGATCTACACCTGTTGCAATACCCAGGCCGTTCAATAGATATAAAACATCTTCGCTTGCGACATTGCCCGAAGCCCCTTTCGCGTATGGGCAGCCACCAAGGCCTGCAACCGAGCTGTCCACAGTAGCGACCCCACATTGCAGAGCTGCAACAATGTTCGCGATGGCTTGTCCGTAGGTGTCGTGGCAGTGGATAGCTAAATGTTTTGCAGGCACATGATCGGTCACTGATTCGATCATCGTTTGGATTTTCAAGGGCGTGGCTGTGCCGATGGTATCGCCAAGAGACACCTCATAACAGCCTAAGTCGAATAGACGTTTTGCCACCTTAGCGACCGCCTGGGGCTCTATCGAACCTTCGTAAGGGCAGTCAACGACGCAGGAAATATAGGCACGTACCGGTATGTTCAGTTTTAAGGATTCAGCAATAACCGGCTCGAAACGCACAATGCTGTGTTCGATACTGCAATTGATATTCTTTTGCGAAAAGGACTCTGAGGCAGCACCAAACACGGCAATCTCGTTGACCCCGGCATCGATAGCGGCTTCGAATCCCTGCATATTTGGTGTGAGAGCAGAATACGTAACATTAGGCTTGCGTGCGATGCGCCTGAACACTTCGCCGCTGCTGGCCATTTGCGGCACCCATTTCGGCGACACAAAACTACCAGCCTCAATGGCGCTCAAACCCGTTTGTGAAAGCAAGTCGATCAGCTCAACCTTGTCTTCTATAGTCACTAAGCCGGGTTCGTTTTGTAATCCATCGCGAGCACCAACTTCAAAAATTTTAACCAAGTCTGGTAGTGTGTGTTGTGTCATTTTTGTAGGCCGTCTTTCTTATCGCTTAGAAGTTTAGCTGGGCGTAAACATGAGTAACTCAGAGCCGCCGTCGACTAAATCGCCTTTGCTGCAAAACAGTTCGCTAACCACACCGTCGCTAGGCGCACTGATTGTGTGCTGCATTTTCATAGCTTCCATTATTAACAGCGGATCACCTAGCTTTACCTCATCGCCAGATTTAATCAAAATGTCGACAATGGTGCCGTTCATTGGTGCCTGAAAGTCGCCAACTGAGCTGACTTCATTATCTTCACCTAAGTCAGGTTTAACGACAGAGAAATCGATCGCGCCAGTATTGGTAAACACGGTGTAGTGTCCTTCGTTAGCAGAACCCTTGGCGACTATTGTATGCTTTTGCTTATGCCCATCAATCTCAGCTAGCAAAACCTTAGAGTCCAACTGGCCGCGCGTGATTGCTTCTTTATCAGCAAACCTAATTCGGTATTGTTGGCTGCTTACAGAGCCGAACTGCTCTATTGAAATGATATGTTGTTGCTGGTTGACAATGATTGTTAGAGTCTGAGTATTAGCTTGGTTAAGCCTCCAGCCAGAGACCTCATCCCATACGGAGACCTTATCGCATGTAGAGCCATTTGCTGGTGCCGACTTAGCTTGATTCTGTTTTGCCAGCAACGTTAAATACAGACTTGCTAGGGGTAGAATTAATTCAATATCGACATCAACTTTGCGGAATATTTCCTGTGCATGCTTGTCGATAAAGCCAGTGTCTAGATCGGCTTTAACAAAAGCTGAGCTGCTGGCTAGATTTTTCAAAAACTCAATATTTGTGGTAACGCCGCTAATCTGATACTGACCCAAAGCGCGTATCAGTCGAGCCAGCGCACGCGCACGATCCTCATCCCAAACAATCAATTTTGCAATCATTGGGTCGTAAAAAGGACTTACCTGATCGCCTTGTACTACCCCAGTATCTACTCGCACATGAGCACTTGGCGATGGCGTGACTAAATGCGTTAAATGCCCTGTGGCGGGCATAAATTCGTTATCCGGATCCTCTGCATAGATCCGTGCTTCAAAGGAATGCCCATTGATCTGCAGTTGTGCTTGCTTAAGTGGTAAAGGTTCTCCCAACGCAACTTTTAATTGCCACTCGACTAAGTCCTGACCTGTAATGAACTCCGTTACCGGATGTTCTACCTGCAAGCGCGTGTTCATTTCCATAAAATAGAAACTACCGTCTTCATCCAATAAAAATTCAACGGTACCGGCTCCCTGATAGTCGATTGCTTGTGCTGCTTTAACGGCAGTTTCGCCCATTTTCTCGCGCAAACCTTCAGGTAAATTTGGCGCAGGGGCCTCTTCAATTATTTTCTGATGGCGGCGTTGCACAGAACAGTCTCGTTCAAACAGATACACGCCATTACCGTGTTGATCGCAGAACACCTGTACTTCTACATGTCGAGGCTGAGTTAAGTATTTCTCTACCAACATGTCGTCGTTATTAAAGCTCGATTTTGATTCGCGTTTAGCATCGCCCAATGCTTGTTCAAACTCATCTGCAGACCAAACTTGACGCATGCCTTTGCCGCCACCGCCGGCCACCGCCTTTAACAACACGGGGTAACCCATGGCATCAGCTGATTGTTTCAGCAGGGCTGGATTTTGGTCTGCGCCATGATAGCCGGGCACCAATGGCACCCCAGCATCAGCCATAATGGTTTTGGCAGCCGATTTTGAGCCCATCGCAATAATTGCGGCACTCGGAGGGCCAATAAACACTAACCCATTGTTGGCGCAGGCTTCAGCGAACTCAGCATTTTCAGATAGAAATCCATAGCCGGGGTGAATGGCCTGTGCGCCGGTGCTAAGAGCAGCTTGGACAATGCGGTCAGCGACTAAATACGATTCCTGAGAGGGTGCGGCGCCGATATGAATTGCTTCATCCGCCATGCGTACATGCAGGGCGTCGTGGTCAGCATCGGAATACACAGCTACCGTGGCAATACCGAGTTTTTGCGCGGTCTTGATTACTCGGCAGGCGATTTCACCGCGATTGGCAATTAAAATTTTATCGAACATGTTACTAAACCTTTTATCGGTCATCTTATTAATCACTTTATCGAACATAGCGGGCTATCTGATTTAAATCCATTGAGGATCTAATGTTCAGACTGCCATGCTGGCTCACGTTTTTCTAGGAAGGCCGATAGGCCTTCTTGACCTTCATCAGAGCTACGAATCGCGGCAATCCAAGAGCTGGTATCAGCGATCAAACTTTCCTCGATCGGCTTTTGAGCGACATCGAAAACAAGTTTTTTTGCGGCTGCAACGGCGCATGGGCCGTTGGCCAAAATTGAATTGCTGATCGCTTGAATCACCTCATCGATTTGCGAGTCGTCGACCACTTCGCTAAGTAAGCCAAGGTCCAGGGCTCGCTGCGCATCAAAAACTTCAGCACTGAGAAAATACCGCCGTGCCGCTCGTTGCCCTATTGCGGCGATCACATAGGGCGATATCGTGGCCGGCATTAAACCAATCTTAACCTCGCTCAAGCAAAAGCGAGCGGTGTTGGTGCCAACCGCAATATCACAACAACTTACAAGGCCAACCGCACCGCCATAAGCAGCACCCTGCACTCGAGCAATGCTGGGTTTGCTCAGGGTATTTAAGCACCACAGCATATTGGCCAGCCCTTGCGCGTCTTTAAGGTTTTCGGATTGCGAGTTCTTGGCCATTCGCTTCATCCAGTTTAGATCGCCTCCTGAGCAAAAATTCTTACCTTGGGCTTGCAGAATCATTACGCGCACTGAATCATCACGATCCATTTGCAGGAAAGCGTCGGTCAATTGTTTGACCATCAGATCATCGAAAGCATTGTGAATATTCGGGCGGTTTAGACTAACTCTGCCGACCCCATGCTCAATTGTAACTACCACGGCATCACTCATATTACATCCTGAACACGCCATAACGTGTATCTTCAATTTCTTTGTTTAGACAGGCCGATAGCGCGAGTGCTAAAACTTGACGGGTTTGCGCTGGGTCAATCACGCCATCATCCCAAAGTCGGGCGGATGCATAGTGGGGGTGCCCCTGTTGTTCGTACTTATCAATGATGGGTTTTTTAAAAGCCGCTTCCTGTTCTTCACTCCATTGCTCGCCTAGGTCGTCCTTTTGTGTGCGTTTGACTTGTGCTAACACGCCTGCGGCTTGTTCGCCGCCCATTACTGAGACGCGAGCGTTAGGCCACATAAATAGAAAGTTCGGGTCGTAGGCCCGCCCACACATACCATAATTGCCAGCCCCATAAGAATTACCAATCAACACGGTAAGCTTTGGGACCTTGGCATTGGATACCGCGGTAACCATTTTAGCGCCGTGTTTCGCTATGCCGCCGGCTTCATATTGTTTGCCGACCATAAAGCCGGTGATGTTTTGTAAAAATATCAGCGGAATCTTGCGTTGCGCGCACAGTTCAATAAAGTGCGCGCCTTTTTGGGCAGCCTCACTAAATAGAATGCCATTGTTGGCAATGATGCCAATAGGGTTGCCAGTCAGTCGAGCGAAACCACAAACTAAGGTGGTTCCGAAGAGCGCTTTGAACTCATCAAATTCTGAGCCGTCGACAAGCCGCGCGATAATTTCACGTACATCAAACGGCTGCCGCATGTCCGTTGGGATGACACCATAAATCTCTTTGGGATCGTAGAGTGGTTCTGTGCTTTGTATGGTGTCGAGTTGGCGCGGTTTGATGCGATTTAGCCGGCTAATTGAACGCCTAACGAGTTCCAGGGCGTGGTGATCATTTTGGGCGTAATGATCTGCCACACCAGACTCTCTACAATGCACCTCTGCACCACCCAATTCCTGAGCAGTTACTATCTCACCCGTTGCAGCCTTAACCAGCGGTGGGCCTGCAAGAAAAATAGTGGCATGGCCTTTGACGATTATGGATTCGTCTGCCATCGCGGGCACATAAGCGCCACCGGCGGTGCAGGATCCCATGACTGCGGCAATTTGCGGGATGTTTTGCGCTGACATATTAGCCTGATTGAAAAAGATACGGCCAAAGTGCTCTCGATCAGGAAACACTTCATCCTGGCGCGGTAAGTTGGCACCACCTGAGTCGACCAGATAGATGCAAGGCAGGTTGTTTTTTTCAGCGATGGCTTGCGCGCGCAGGTGTTTTTTAACCGTTAAGGGGTAATAGGTACCGCCTTTGACGGTGGCGTCGTTAGCCACAATCATACATTCTTGACCAGACACTCTAGCGACACCGGTAATCACCCCAGCGGCAGCGACATGCTCACCCGGGTAGACATCGTGGGCGGCCAGTTGCGACAGTTCTAAGAATGGCGAACCAGGATCGATAAGAGCATCGATTCTGTCGCGGGCGAGTAGCTTGCCGCGCGATTGATGACGCGCTTGGCGAGCTTCACCGCCGCCCAGTCTAATATTTTGTATGAGTTTATAAAGATCATCAACCTGCGACTGCATATGTTGACTGTTCTTTATAAAGTCGTCAGATCGGACATTCAGTTTGGATTTAATCGTATTCATATCGGTGTGTTGCTAATTAACCAGATGGCTTGGGGCAAAAAACGTTGAATGCAGTAAGTAATTTTAGCGTTCATCAAGTGGTTTCACTAAACAGCTCTCGGCCAATTAGCATACGCCTTACTTCCGAGGTGCCAGCCCCAATTTCATACAGTTTAGCGTCGCGCAAAAGGCGCCCAGCAGGGTAGTCATTGATATAGCCATTGCCGCCGAGTACCTGAATTGCTTGTAAGGCCATTTGGGTGGCTTGCTCGGCAGTATATAAAATCACCGCCGCCGCATCTTTACGGCTTTCTTGTTGTCGGTCACACGCAGCGGCTACTGCGTACAGATAAGCTCGACTTGCGCTTAGGCTGGTGTACATATCTGCAATCTTGCCTTGCATCAATTGGAATTCACCAATCGCTTTATTGAACTGTTTTCGTTCGTGAATATAGGGAATTACCAGATCTAAGCAGGCCTGCATAATGCCGACCGGGCCGCCGGATAACACGGTGCGCTCGTAATCTAAACCAGACATTAATACCCGTACTCCGCCACCGATAAAGCCTAGTATGTTTTGTGCAGGCACTTCGCAATTCTGGAAAACCAGTTCACAGGTGTTAGAGCCACGCATGCCTAACTTATCGAGTTTTGGCGACTGGCTAAAACCGTCGAAGTTACGTTCGACTATAAATGCGGTAATTCCCTTAGAGCCCCCGCTGGTGTCGGTTTTTGCATAAACTACATAAGTGTCGGCGTCGGGGCCATTGGTAATCCACATCTTGTTGCCGTTAAGAATGTAAACATCGCCTTTCTGGTCAGCGCGCAATTTCATACTAACGACATCCGAGCCAGCATTCGGTTCAGACATGGCTAAGGCGCCAACATGCTCGCCGGAGCAGAGCTTAGGAAGGTATTTTAATTTCTGCTCTTCGCTGCCATTCTTATGTATCTGATTTACGCAAAGATTGGAATGTGCGCCATAAGACAAACCCACCGATGCCGATGCGCGACTAATTTCTTCCATCGCGACGCAGTGTGCTAAATAGCCCATGTCGCTACCACCGTATTTTTCGGCTACGGTAACGCCAAGCAGGCCTAGGTCACCAAACTTGCGCCATAGGTCAGCAGGAAATTGATTATCTTTATCTATTGCTGCCGCCCTTGGGGCGATTTCAGTTTGAGCGAATTGATATGTCATATCGCGCAGCATGTCGATTTCTTCGCCGAGGTTGTACTGTAGGCTTGGGTAGCTTGTGCTCATAATGTCGTCTTTCTGTATTGGTTGTTTGCGTGTGGGTGTGTCTAAGTCAGTATTTGATGTTGTTTGACTTTATGGGTGTGTCGGATTTAGGGCTGCAAGGCAGCGAGCCTCTGAGTCCTGTAAGTCAGCTAGCATTAGCTTTAGATCTTCTTGTTGCTGAAGAAGTTGTTGGCGTTTTTCACGAATCTTATCCAACAAGCGCTCGAGCTGCTGTTGATTGCCTGACGTCGACTTGTACATCAATATGATGTCGCTACTCTCTTCTAGGCTAAGGCCTAATCGCTTACCGCGCAGAATTAAACGCAGGCGTGTGCGATCAGCGTTGCTATAGCTACGAGTCTGCTTATTCCTGCTCGGTTTGAGCAGACCTTTTTCCTCATAAAAGCGCAGAGTTCGAGTGGTGACACTAAACTCTTGTGCTAAATCTCGGATTGAATAGGCGGTGGTCATTTAATTTGTTGGTGAGCAACAGCTGGTTGGATGGCCGATCATTATGCCTAACGTTTACGTTAACGTAAAGCTAGATATTTAGATTGGCGAATGAACCCACCACAATAGGGCGATTATAGAAAAAGGTAGAAAAGACTTTTTAAGCCTAATTTCACTCATTAAGATTGGATATATATGCTGATGAGCTTAGCGCATGGTAACCTTCACCCATGAAAAACATTGGAATCGTCTACGCATTACTAGCCTATTTGATCTGGGGGCTTGCACCGCTATTCTGGCGCTTGATCGATAACGTTCCGAGCGGAGAAATAGTTGCTCACCGAATGTTATGGTCGGCAATATTGGTGCTGATTTTGATTGTTTGTATGCGCCAATGGCGTCAGTTTTCTTTGCTTTTAAAACAAAGAAAAACAATGTTTTGGTTGTTCTTTGCTTCAATTCTAATTTCTGTGAATTGGGGGATTTATATATGGGCTATAAACAATGGGCATATCGTTGAAGCGTCAATGGGGTACTTCATAAACCCGTTATTTAATGTTTTATTAGGGGTGATGATTTTTCATGAGAAACTGCGAATAAACCAATTGATGGCAATTGCATTTGCTGTTATTGGCGTGGCCTATCTTATGTTTGTACATGGCGACATTCCCTACGTTGCCCTGTCACTGGCATTTTCTTTTGCTCTATATGGTGCAATGAAAAAATCTATAATGGTGCCGGCTACGCATGGATTGGCTATTGAAACCGGTCTCGTAGCCTTACCCGCACTGGGGTATTTGCTGTATTTAGAATCAGCAAAGAACCTGTCCTTTGGGCAGGTTTCCACGGACGATTTAGTTTTAATTCTTGGCGGTGCGTTTACCTTGGCACCGCTTCTATTGTTTGCAGCTGCGGCACGTAGAATCAGTATGACCGCACTCGGTATGACACAGTATCTGGGCCCGTCTCTACAGTTGATAATAGGCGTATTTGTATTCAATGAACCCTTTGGTTCAGAGCGCCAGATTGCGTTTGGGTTTATTTGGTTTGGTATTCTGTTATACACAATTGATCAACTTAATAACCGTAGGCAACGTCGGTTAGCCTTGAATAGCGCAGGCATCGTCGTTAAAGCCGAATAGCTTTTGGGATTAGTGTAAAATCGCCATTTTTTAGTCCCAGCGATAAATTGCTATTTAAATAGCGACCAAGATACCGCTTTAAATAACTATGCTGAAATGAAATGCCGAAGAGACATAGACGGATTACGCGCGATTGCGATTCTCAGTGTATTGGTTTTCCACCTGGACGAGTCCCTTTAATCGGGCGGTTTCATCGGCGTTGATATTTTTTTCGTGATCAGTGGGTTTCTGATCACGAAATTACTGGTTGGAGATATTGAGACCACCGGTGGCGTTTCCTTCAAAGGTTTCTATCTAAGACGCGTGCGGCGTTTGTTCCCGGCTATGTTCTTCTGCTTCAGTTTTAGTGCGATCGGTGCCTATTGCAGTCTTTCACCGCTGCATCTGGCGGAATTTGGCGAATCGTTGATTTATGCAATAGCGAGCCTGAGCAACTTCTTTTTCTGGAGTTCGGCAAGTTACTTTGATACTCAAAGCCAATTGAAACCGCTGCTGCATACATGGTCACTGAGTATCGAAGAACAGTTCTACATGGTATGGCCAGCACTACTATTATCGTTGCACCGTCTATTGCCGAAAATCGGTGTGTTGCTGGCGGTGCTTTTGCTGGGACTATTAAGCCTATGGGCGAACATCTATTTTCTTGATAATCATGAGCAACTAGCAGCCAGCCTTGCGCTTGGTGAAGACAAGCTCGATATCAATTCTACCGTTTTTTACCTGCTGCCATTTAGAGTCATCGAGTTTGTAATTGGTGGTGCTTTGGTGTGGTTACCCAGCACTGACTCTCGTCGAACCATCAGTAGCACCGCATTGTGTGTCCTAGGTCTGTTGCTAATTGCCTATGCAATGGTGGAATTTAATCAACTTACGCCGTTCCCTCCTGCTTGGGTATTGATACCCTGTATCGGCGCAGCATTGTTGATATATGCGGGTCAGCGAAGCTATTTATATACCTTGTTAAGTAACAGAGTAATGGTCTTTTTTGGCCTAATTTCTTACTCTCTGTATTTGATCCACTGGCCGATTATTGTGTTCTATCGGTCCTGGAGCCCAGAGCCCTTATCTGCTTTGGACTATTGCGTGATCGCGTTGGCTTCGATAGCGCTTGCCTGCCTGATGTGCCAATTTGTGGAACAGCCATTTCGGCGTTCTAAGCCATCACCAGGCAAGGTTGCTGAGAGGCCCTACTCAAACCGTCCATTCGTACTGAGTTCGATTGGGCTAGGTCTTGTGATGATGCTTGTCGGCGCTAGCATGTTAGTGTCCAAAGGTTGGGTTTGGCGATATCCCGCTGATATGGTGGCTCAGTTGAGTATGAGTCACGATGATTTTCGTAAGGACTTCTGGATAAATATGCGTAGCCATCAAGGCGAATTCAACGCTAGCGGAAAACCTAAGGTCTTGATTATCGGTGACAGTATGGCCGGCGACCTAATTAACTCTTTACTTGCCGCTGGCGCGGCTGACAAACTGGATATTGCGACAATATTAATCGAATACAATTGTAAAGGCGTGATGCCGATGACCGATGCACA
The DNA here is from genome assembly GCA_963925935.1 of uncultured Arenicella sp. GTDB lineage: Bacteria > Pseudomonadota > Gammaproteobacteria > Arenicellales > Arenicellaceae > Arenicella. The sequence goes on from CAWUWF010000010.1 coordinate 26,482, forward strand.
GTATCGGCGAACCATCACCAGCAACAAACTCGAAGCCTGTCGCGCCGAGCATCAAAAGATACTCGATAGCCAGGCACTAGACCAGGCAGACGCGGTAATCCTGGCGTCATATTGGTTGGCTCCAAATTTGCTAGAACCGATAAAAGATACCGTTGAGCAACTTAAACGCAGGGGTGTTTCGAGGGTGTTTGTACAAGGACTAAAAGTGCATCTAGTGGATGGGGTAGCGTTTTTTGCGAAGAATGCGTTCGAAAAAAATAGTCACCAGATCAGGGTGATGATGAATCCAGTGAGTCTTCACCAAAATCACCAATTAAAGAGAATCGAGGGCGAATTTACGTACTTCGACTTCTTGCCAATGTTATGTGACGAAAAGGACTGTCAGCGTATCACCGAAAATGGAGATCTGATTATCTTTGATGGAACCCATCTAACCCCGGTTGGGAATAAGTTCATCGGAGCGAAAATACCAAGCCAAGATTGGTATCAGGAGCTGATTTCGATCAACGACTAAGTGCTGTGATCTCGAGTAATCACCCCAACAAACAGCGCTATTTACTCAGGTACGCCATCGCTTCTTCCATGCCCTTGAGTGTTAAGGGGTACATCTTCTCATCCATAAGCTCTTGAATTATCTTGGTGGAGTGGGTGTGCTTCCAATAGTCTTCTGGAGTAGGGTTTAGCCACACTGTTTTATCGTAAGTCTCGGTAAAACGGTTCAACCAGTTGGCGCCTGGCTCGCGATTGATGAAATCGATACTTCCGCCAGAATGGGTGATCTCATAGGTTGCCATGGCCGCATCGCCTACGATGATCACTTTATAGTCTCTGCCGTACTTGCGCAAAATGTCATGCGTGGGAATGACATCGTCATAGCGCAGATCGTGATTTTGCCAAAGTCCGTCGTAGATGAAATTATGGAAATAGAAATACTCCATATGCTTGAATTCAACCCGAGCCGCGCTAAACAGTTCTTCGCAAGTTCTCACGTACGGGTCCATCGAGCCGCCGACGTCGAATAACAATAAGACTTTTACCGAGTTGTGTCGTTCAGGTACCATCTTAATGTCGAGTAAGCCACCGTTATGGGCAGTCGAATGGATGGTGTCGTCCAAATCTAATTCTTCTTCTGCGCCGGTACGCGCGAACTTGCGTAAACGGCGTAGCGCCATCTTTATATTTCGGGTGCCTAGCTCGATGCTGTCGTCCAGGTCCTTAAATTCACGTCTATCCCAAACTTTGACGGCGCTCTTGCCGCCGCCTTCTCCACCAATGCGAATGCCTTCTGGATTGTAGCCGCCATTGCCAAACGGAGACGTGCCGCCGGTACCAATCCATTTGCTGCCACCGTGGTGCTCTTCGTTTTGTTCCTCAAGGCGTTTTTTGAAAGTTTCGATCAGCTTCTCTAATCCGCCCAAACTTTCAACGGCTGCTTTTTCCTCGTCAGTAAGTGTGTTCATAAACTCCTTACGCAACCACTCTTCTGGAATTAGAGCTTCAATGAAATCTTCAAGTTTCTCTAATTCGGTGAAGTGCGCTTTAAACGCCCGATCGAACTTATCAAAGTTTTTTTCATCTTTAACCATGCAGCCACGGCTCAGATAATAGAATTGCTCCATATCTGCAAATGCCAAGCGATGTTCTAAAGCCGTAATCAGCGTGGACAATTCGCTAAAGGTAACCGGTAGGCCTTGGCGGCGCAGGGTATCGAAAAAGTTTAGTAGCACGAGTTCACTTATCTGTTAATAAAATTTCTTCACTTAGGACCAGATGACTACTGGTTACGGGTTTCACGCCGATGCATAAACGCTAAGCGCTCCAGCAGTTGTACATCTTGCTCATTCTTTAATAAGGCGCCGTACAGAGGAGGAATTGCTTTGTGATTGTCGCGGTCTTTTAAAATTTCATCCGGAATATCGTCCGCCATTAGTAACTTCAACCAATCGATGAGCTCCGACGTAGACGGTTTTTTCTTTAGACCAGGAACCGAGCGAACTTCGAAGAACACATCAAGCGCTTCTTTTACTAAGTCTTTCTGAGCCTTGGGGTGATGCACTGCCAGGATTTGTTCCATGGTGGCGCGATCAGGGAAGTTGATAAAGTGGAAGAAACAGCGACGTAAAAAAGCATCCGGCAGTTCTTTCTCATTATTACTGGTGATAATGATGATCGGCCGCTTCTTCGCTTTAATAGTTTCGCCGGTCTCGTAAACGAAGAATTCCATTTTGTCGATTTCAACTAATAAATCATTAGGGAATTCGATATCCGCTTTGTCAATTTCATCAATTAATAGAACTACTTGCTCATCGGATTCAAAGGCTTCCCAAAGCTTGCCCTTTTTAATGTAGTTAGCAATGTTTTGAACATCCGCATCACCTAATTGAGAGTCTCGTAGACGAGAAACCGCATCATATTCATATAAGCCTTGCTGCGCTTTGGTGGTGGATTTAATATGCCACTGAATCAAACGCATTCCGAGTGACTCGGCGACCTCTTCAGCCAACATGGTTTTGCCGGTACCCGGCTCGCCTTTGATCAGAAGAGGACGTTGTAAAATTACTGACGAATTTACCGCCAAACTTAGATCGTCGGTTGAGATATAGCTATCACTGCCATTAAATTGCATATTACACCTTAAAAAATTATTCTTAATTCAGCGCGGTATTATAGGGCAAACTATCAACAGTCTGTATGTCAAAACAAAATTATCAGTATCAATTAGCAAAATACCCGAGATATGCTTTGGACGTGCCTGACGCTGACATCGAGTATTTGCCCGAATTTATAAAGATTGATGTGGCTTGGCAGTTATATGAGCGGCTACTCGATCAAACCCAGTGGCGCCAAGAGCGCATAAGTTTGTATGGAAAAATGCACAAGGTTCCGCGATTGTCATGCTGGATCGCCGATCCAGGCTTGTCCTATGCCTACTCAAATATGACGATGCATCCCGTCGCTTGGTCGCCTAATCTATTAGAAGTAAAGCGCCAGATAGAGCAATCGTTAAAGACAGGCTCCAGCGCCCATTTCTTCAACAGCGTGCTACTCAATCACTATCGAGATGGTCAAGATTCGAATGGATGGCATAGTGATGACGAGCCTGAGCTAGGCGCTAACCCAGTAATTGCATCTTTAAGCTTGGGTGGCGGGCGTGATTTTCACATGCGTCATAAGCAAGACAACGCTCTACGCAAAACCATACATCTTGAACATGGGAGTTTGTTGCTAATGCGCGGGGTTACTCAACATCGTTGGCAGCATCACATTCCCAAAAGAGCCAACGCCGATAGCCGAATTAATTTAACGTTTCGTACAATCGTTAATTAAGCGGTGTTAAAATTGCTAATCAAAGTCGAATGTTATTTGGTGAAAGTAGCGTGTCTTAGCTGCGGTTAAAGGAAAAATGAATTTTCTTGATTAATCGCATCTGACGCAAGTTGTAATGAAACTGACATATTAAAGCTGCAAAATAGACGCCGTTGAGAATGAGCATACTAAGTTTTCAGCAAAGTTTAACATCCCCTGGAGGGAAGAAAATTATGAAGCGTACTGCAATTTATTTAGCACTCATCGGACTTGTTGCTAGCCCCCCTGTTTTCGCCAGTGTCGATCAGGCATTAGTGGATGAAATGCGCGCTCAAATTGCGGCGTTGACTCAACGATTGAACCAATTAGAAGCTAACGCAGCTATCCCTGACGTTGCCGCTAATCCTGTTAAAGTTGCAACACCGGTGGCTGCATGGTCAGACAAAATTACATTGTCGGGAGATTTTCGTTACCGTTATGAAAGCATCGACACCGGTAACGATTCTTCACGTGACCGCAACCGGATTCGTGCGCGCCTTGGCCTTAAAGCCAAAGTAACTGACACCATTAACTTTAACCTCGGCCTTGCCAGTGGTGGCTCTGATCCGGTTTCAACAAATCAGACCCTCGGCGATGCAGCCAGCACCAAAGATTTTCGCCTTGATATGGCCTATATGGAATGGAGATTGAGTGAAAACACTCAATTGATCGCGGGCAAAATGAAAAACCCGTTCTATATGCCCAACAAAAGCCTGTTAATGTGGGATGGCGATTATCGTCCTGAAGGATTAGCTGCAAAATACGATAACGGCTCCTTCTTTGCTACCGCTGGATACCACTTTCTGGAAAGTGATAATAAAGGTGGCCGCCAGGAAACCCCAGAAATCACTGCCCTACAAGCAGGTTATCGCACAGAGCTGAGTGAAGATTCTTCGTTTACCTTTGGTGCCGGCTATTTTGATGTTGGCGTAAAAGGCACCTCGCCGTTGTTAGGTGATTTAGGCCTAGGCAATACTTTGGACGATAACCAGCTGTTCTTGTACGACTATCAGAACCTTGAATTATTCGCGGAGCTGAAAACAAGTATCGCTGGCCAGTCCCTTGTGCTGTTTGCTGACTTCGCCCAGAACCAAGACGCCGATGACCAAGATACTGGATGGGCAGTGGGTGCCAAATTTGGCACGGCCAAGAACCCAGGCACTTGGGAGCTCGGTTACATTTACCAGGATATCGAAGCTGATTCAGTCTATGCACTATTAAATGACTCTGACTTTGGTGGCGGAGATACTGATAGCAAAGGCCATTTATTGAAGGCTGCTTACGCGTTCGAAAAAGGGACTACGATCGGCGCCACTCTATTCTTTAACGACGTAGGCGAGGTCACCCGAAGCGAAGAGTTTGACTACGATCGTTTGCAAGTAGATGTGAAATTTAAATTCTAGCAGTTAGACGCTGTCGTTGAGATACCGTCGCGGTGGCATCATCGGGCAGTTTAACAAAAGAGCCTAAATCATTCTTAATCGCGAGCGTTTTAATAGTGGGTATCGACATTGGCACGCAATAGCGCGTGCTAGAATTGGCCATTCAAAATTAATTAAGCTTTCGGCCATACCAACATCGTGCAACAGATTACAGAGCTACTAAAGTTAACCACCAATAGACTGGTGCTTGCCAATATTATTATCTACGGTTTGATTCAAGCCCTATTTGCGGGTGAGAGTTCTGGTTTTGAATTGTATTTTTGGCAGCACCAAGACTTTCACATTTGGCAGTTTTTCTCTTACATGTTCTTGCATGGCAGTCTTTCCCACTTAGCATTTAATATGATCGGTTTGTGGTCATTTGGGCGTGTACTAGAAAGGGTTTGGGGCGCGCGCCGATTCCTGATTTTCTATTTAAGCTGTGGGGTTGGTGCTGCAGTGATCCATTTGCTCGTAGCACAATTTCAAATTGATGCGATCACACAACAAATTATTGCGGCCGGGTTTACCGACACCGACGTACTGAGTGTGGTTAATCAAGGCAGAGATATTTCAGTTGGTTCGGCTGCCATTTCGCGAGACCTTCTTAGTGAGCTTTACGGCCTCTACAATGCGCCGGCAGTAGGCGCGTCTGGTGCTATTTATGGAATCTTAGTGGCGTTTGCGCTGCTGTTTCCCGACTTTAAGATAATGCTGATCTTTCTGCCAGTACCGATCGCCGCGAAGTTCTTTGTGCCGGTTCTGTTGCTAGTAGATCTAAGTGCCGGAATGACTGGGGTATCCATTTTTGGCAGTAATATTGCGCATTTCGCACATATTGGCGGTGCCTTAATAGGCTTTATGATGGTACAGCTATGGTCTGTTAGGCAATGAATTTTGCTAGTAAGCAGGTGCCACTTTGGTCTGTTTTCCCGACAATTGCTTTCGCAAGTACACCCATAGGGCCGAGTTTAGCGAAATAGCAATAATACGCCTAAGGCGATGATCAACACCATAACTGCCTTTTTAAAGCGTTCTTCAGACAGTCGTTTACGCACTTTGCCACCTACCCATACGCCAATCATCACTGGCACAATACCAAGTGAATAGGTAAGAATAGATTTGGTGTCCAAGCTGCCCATTGCCGCCAGGGACGCTAACATGACTAGGCTACTTAGGGTAAATGACATATTGATGGTTTGTACCATGACTTCCTTACTAATCTTCAAAGATAGTAGGTAGGGCATGATCGGAAATATCTGGGAGCCAGTGGCACCGTTTACTGCGCCTGTGATGAATCCGATAATTGGATTGAGCAAAGGCATGCGCTTAGCATCGATCTGAAACTGGCGATTGAATAGCCCCCATACTCCATAAATAACCAGTACTACGGCTAATACGCTGACCGATGCAGTGTTATCGGCTTGGCGCAGTAACTGCAAGCCTAAGGCCATACCTGGCACGGCCATTGCAAACATCCAGGCGAAGGTCCTGGCGCTGAGTCTAAAGTTGCCGACCTCAAACATTACAATTAGATTGGAGATCAGCGACGGTAAAATCACTATCGAAATCGCCACCTTTAGCTCGAGCACATTAGCAAGGATTGCCAAGCCTATCGTTGAAAAACCTAAGCCCAAGGACCCCTTGATGAACGCTGAAACCAGCAGTGCAAATAGCACAAACAGAAAAATAGGTTCCGGCACTTGAATCGATTACCGCTTAGGAGAAGAAGAGCTGCCTGGCAGCACAACCGCGATGCTTCTATATCCCAGATCCAGCAACTGTTGTGCACCAATTAACGCCCGTTGCCCGCTTTGGCAGGCAAGTACAAGGCGCTGGCTTTTTGGCAGCGTAGCGATGTGATCGACTAAATGGGCCAGCGGTATTTTCTGATCAACTCTAAATGTTTGTGGCGAGCTTGTGATCTCATCTGCATTGCGAACGTCGACCACCGTATCCGATTGTAAAATTTGCGCAGCGCCAATCAATTCAAGGCCGGATGTTTCGGGCTCGGTCGCCCCAGAAAAATCAATAATGTGCTGCTTGTAGTTCCATAGGTCGCAATACAAGAGCTTGCCAAGTAATTGCCGTTCATCATCCAGAAGCACCTTAAGAGCCTCCTGCGCTTGCAGGCTGGCGATGATTCCAACGCTTGGGCCGGTGACCCCAACCGTGTCGCAACTTTGCGGGTTTATCGGCAATTTCGGGAATACCGCACGCATGCTCGGCGCTGTTCGCTTTGCGGAACCACAGAAAACCCCAAGGTATCCAAATGTTCGATTCACCG
>CAWUWF010000011.1:0-15471 GCA_963925935.1 uncultured Arenicella sp.
CGAATCAAATAGATCAACTAATTGCCGAGAGAAAAATTGCCAAAGACAATAAGGATTGGGCTAGGGCAGACGAAATTCGAAAAGTGTTAACCGCTATGAAAGTGGTGCTTGAAGACAGCGCTGAGGGAACTCGCTGGCGGATAGAAAGTTAGCTAAGGTGCCTCTGGTCAAGTCGATCGCAGGCCCCGTAGTAGTTCGTAACCTATTATACTAAATATCTATGAATACCATTGCTGAAATACAGGCTGAATTAGTCGACGAGTTTGAGTTGCTCGATGATTGGATGACCCGCTATGAACACGTTATTGACTTGGGCCGACAGTTGACTGATTTTCCCCAAGACTGGCGCACCGAAGAAAATCGCATTCAGGGTTGCCAATCACAAGTATGGCTGCGCATGCAAATGAATGACGGCAACTTACATATCGACGGAATGAGTGATGCAGCAATTGTGTCTGGTTTAGTCGCTATTGTGTTGCGGGTTTACAGTGATCACACACCTAGGGAAATATTGGATGCAAAGCCCGATTTTATCGCTGACATTGGTTTCACCGATCATCTTAGCCCCACCCGCAGCAATGGCTTACATTCGATGTTGCGGACTATTTATCAACGTGCCGGAAGCTACCTCTAGTTATCGTCCTAATCAGACCTTGTGTAAGCTATTTATGTTTGTGTAGAAGCGTTTAATCGACGTAAATAAACACATTAAACAGTGGTAAACAACTGTCATCTCGTTACAATTAACGATTGTCAAAACTCACTCCTTTGCGCCCCAAGTTGATCAAAATGCAGCAAGAATATGACCCGCTAAAAATCGAAACCGAATTACAGCTCCACTGGCAAGAAAACAAGGTTTTCAAAGCGGTTGAAGACAGTGATAAGGAGAAATTCTATTGTCTTGAGATGTTTCCCTACCCCTCGGGCAAGTTGCATATGGGGCATGTGCGTAACTATACAATTGGTGATGTGATTAGTCGTTATCAGCGCATGTTGGGTAAAAATGTATTGCACCCAATGGGCTGGGATTCATTTGGCTTGCCTGCTGAAAACGCCGCCATTGCCAACAAAACTGCGCCAGCGGCATGGACCGACCAGAATATAGCTCATATGCGCGAGCAGCTTAAGCGACTCGGGTTTAGCTACGACTGGGATCGAGAATTAGCAACCTGCAAGCCTGATTATTACCGTTGGGAGCAATGGTTTTTCACCCAACTGTATGAACGCGGGCTAGTCTACAAAAAAGAGGCTGAAGTTAATTGGGATCCGGTCGATCAAACGGTGCTGGCCAATGAGCAAGTGATCGACGGTCGCGGTTGGCGCTCAGGCGCCTTGGTCGAGAAGAAGAAGATACCGCAATGGTTTGTGAAGATCACTGATTATGCGCAAGAGCTGTTAACATCATTGGATGATCTGGATGGATGGCCCGATTCTGTCAAGACTATGCAGCGCAACTGGATTGGAAAGTCGGTTGGAGCGGAAGTTGTTTTTTCAGTTGCAGGCGCTAGTGATCTAAGTGTGTTCACTACTCGACCAGACACCATCATGGGGGTTACCTATCTAGCGGTCGCCGCTGACCATCCTTTGGCAATTAAAGCGTCACAGGCCAATCTGGATATTGCAACTTTTCGTAAGCAATGCCAGCAAAGCTCAACCGCGGAAGCCGATTTAGAAACCATGGAAAAGCTCGGCATCTCTTTAGGGATAGAGGCGAGTCACCCTGTTAGCGGTGAAAGTATTCCAGTGTGGTGTGCTAATTTCGTGCTGATGAGCTATGGCACAGGTGCCGTCATGGCGGTTCCAGCGCATGACCAGCGAGACTACGAATTTGCCAATAAATATGGCATCGATATTAAAGCGGTTATCCATCCAGTGGAAGGACAGCTGGATATTAGCCAGCAGGCGTTCGTCGACTATGGTGTTTTGGCTAATTCAGGCCAGTTTGATGGGCAGACTTCAGCGGATGCAAGCCAATCCATCACTCAATGGTTAACCGAGCGCAAGTTAGGCGAACAAAAAATCAATTACCGACTTCGCGACTGGGGGGTTTCTCGGCAACGCTATTGGGGTTGTCCTATTCCAATAGTTTACGATGCTGATGGCAATGCCAGTCCTGCGATCGAGTTTCCTGTTGAATTGCCGACCGATGTCGTTATGGATGGGGTTGGCTCGCCGATTAAAAAAATGTCGTCATTTATTGACACAGTGCATCCTATTACGGGCGAACCAGCGCAACGAGAGACAGATACATTTGACACCTTTTTTGAATCGTCTTGGTACTACGCGCGTTATTGTTGCCCTGATTTGGATACTGCCATGCTCGATCAACGAGCCAATCACTGGTTGCCGGTGGATCAATATGTGGGTGGCATAGAGCATGCGGTTATGCATTTATTGTACGCACGTTTTTTTCACAAGTTGATGCGCGACGTTGGTTTGATCGATTCAGACGAGCCGTTTGTCAATTTACTGACTCAAGGCATGGTTATTGCAGACACTTACTTCAGAAAAATAGGCGAAGGCAAAGAGGTCTTCTATGCGCCCAATGAAGTTGAAGTGGAGCGAGATAGTAAAGGCAGCGTTGTTAGTGTGATGCTCATTGCCGACGGTCAACCGGTGTCGGTGAAGCTTGAGAAGATGTCTAAATCTAAAAATAATGGCGTCGATCCACAAAGTATGATCGATCGCTATGGAGCAGACACTGTACGCCTATTTACTATGTTCGCTGCTCCGCCAGAACAATCATTAGAGTGGAACGACGATGCAATAGCCGGCGCGTCGAGATTTCTTCGCAGGTTATGGAGCTTTTTCCATAAACATCAGATGAGCTTACAGGCTGTGCCACTTACTGCCTGCACGGACTCATCGATTTTCAGCGACAGCAATTCACAAACCAAATCCCTGCGATTAATTACCCATACGATAATTGAGCGGGTAACGCGTGATTATGAACGCCAGCAATACAATACCGTTGTTGCCGCCGCCATGGAGCTTATGAACGCAGCAGAAAAAGCCGATTGGAACGCGATGGGTGATGCTGCAGCCCCCGCACTGTCGGAACTGTGTTACACCCTAGTTAAAGCCCTAGCGCCAGTGACTCCACACCTATCAGAGCATCTTTGGGCGTTGTTTGGCCCCAGCGACGCGCACTTAGATGACGCTTGGTTATTGCTGGATGAGTCAGCGCTGGTGCGTGATGAGGTGACTTATGTAGTGCAAGTCAACGGTAAGCTCCGGGCCAAGTTAGAAGTAGCCGCTTCAGCTGAAAAGCAGCAAGTTGAAGAAATGGCGAAAAATGATGAAAATGTTAAGCGCTTTCTCGAAGGTCTTACTATTCGTAAGATCATTGTGGTTCCAAATAAACTGGTTAATATCGTTGCCAATTAGTAGGGTTTGAGACCCGCATAAGATAAAATCCAAAGCTCATGATATTGTTCTACGATAATCGTTCAAGAAAATCTATAAAGCTGGTTATAGCGCCAGTGAACCTAATGAAGGCTTTTAATCCATGATCAAACCAATCTACCTTAAAAATGTGATTCTAACCACTGTGCTAGCGCTAACGATGGCGGCTTGTGGTTTTCATCTGCGTGGTAATATCCCCCTTCCAAGTGGCATAAGCAATATGTTTATTGAGGCGCCAAAAGGGGATTTCAAAGATCAATTGTCACAAGTACTCACTAACGCGGGTGCCGAGCTAGCAACTCGTCCCGGAGGTGCTGACGTGGTGCTAAAAATCATCTCTGCGACTACCAATCGAACGGTCGGTACTTTAGATGCACGCGGTAAGGCAGACAGCTATAACTTAGTTTTTTCGGTGAGTTATCGATTAGAAGATCCCGCAGGTGAGAAAATTCGCAGCGCGAAGATTAAGGAGACACGACGTTATAACTTTAATCCTGAATTGGTGCTTGAATCTGAATCTGAAGAAGCTGATTTGTTGACCGATATGGAGCAAGAAGCCGCAATAAATATTGTTCGTCAATTGGCTTCCGTAACAGATTATCCAGCAGGTTCAGCCAGTCCAGTCCAGTAGGGCATCTGCTCATTAGGGCTCGGAACATACTTAGCGGTAACTCTCCACCATTATGGTCGGCTTCGCGATTGCTGTTATCTATCGAGCTTTTAGATATTGCTACACCAAGGCTCTCTAAACCTAATGCCCTAACGTTTTATTAACCTAAATTATGCGAATAGCCATTGAGGAACTTGCAAACGGTCTAAGCCGACTTTGTAAAGAAGGTGGCCAAAACCTGCCTAAAATCATTTTAATAAATGGTAATGAGCCTCTATTGATTGAAGAGGGCTTAGATCAAATTCGCGAGATTTTAAAACCCATCGGTTTTGCTGAGCGCGTAAAGCTTCAGTTGGAGGCAGGATTTGATTGGGGGGCGGTGACCGGGGCAGGGCAGGTAATGTCACTATTTTCTGAGCGACGTCTTATCGAGCTGAGAGTTCCTAAGTCACTAGGCGCTCCGGGATCTAAGGCCTTGGTCGAATATTGTGGAAATCCTCCTGACGATGATCTGCTGGTGGTGATTATGCCTGCCTTGGACAAACGCCAACGTCAGGCAAAGTGGGCAAAGGTTGTTGAGCAAAGTGGCTGGATGGTAGATTGCCATGATATTAGTGCTCAACAGTTCCCACGTTGGATCAAGCAGCGCCTGCAATCTAGAGCGCTAAGAGTAGAGAATGGGGTGGTCGATTTATTAGCAGAGCAGCTCGAAGGTAATGTGCTGGCAGCTGCCCAAGAAATTGATAAGCTGCAAGTATTAGCCGAAACCGGTGCTGTTAGCCTCAAGCTGGTTTCTGACAGTCTGGCCGATCAAGCTAGGTTTGATGTGTACGCACTGACTGACGTATGCTTGGCAGGCGATTTTTCAAGATCTTTGCGGATCAAGCAGCGCTTACAATCTGAAGGGATTGAACCGGTGATAGTCGTTTGGGCATTGGTTCGAGAGATACGCGCTTTAGCGAGTATCTCATCGGCCATAGCTGCAGGCCAGAATCGCTCGCAGGTATTCAAGCAAAACCGAGTTTGGAGCAAACGTGAAGCATTGGTCAATGCTGCACTATCACGTACGGACACTGAGTATTGGTATAAGTTACTGGAGCAAGCTGCGCATCTAGATCAAACAGTTAAGGGTCAGCGATTTAGCGAAGTCGGTCCAGTTTGGCACCAGATCGAAACTTTATGTGCCGCAGTTTGCGGTGTAGAAGTAATTCGAGCTTCGGTATAAAGTAGTTGATCGGCGTTATTTTAATAAGCGCCACTTAAATCACGTTATTTGAATGAGTGAATTTCAACATGAGTATGGTATGAGCACGGCGATAGAGGTCAATGATTATGTCAGCGAATTGGGGCGCAATGCCCGTACAGCTGCGCGAGCTATGGCAGCAGCCTCCTGCGGAGAAAAGAATGCCGCGTTGCTTTCCATCGCGAGGTCTATTGAGAGCTCACAAAGTGAGCTTATTCAAGCCAATAGGGTGGATCTAGAGAATGGGCGTGAGCAGGGCCTAGACGCGGCATTGCTTGATCGTTTAGAGCTTAGTCCAGCGGTAATCAAAGCGATGGCTGAGGGTTGCCGACAGGTCGCGGGCCTCCCTGATCCAATAGGGGAAATACAAGACCTAAGTTATCGGCCCAGCGGAATACAGGTCGGCAAAATGAGAGTTCCTTTGGGGGTGATCGGTATTATTTATGAGTCTCGTCCTAATGTGACAATAGACGCAGCGGCACTTTGTTTAAAATCAGGCAATGCCACTATTTTACGCGGCGGGTCTGAGGCAATTCACTCTAATCGCGCAATCGCAAAGTTAATATCTAATGCATTAGACAATAGCGGTCTTAATGCGCATGCAGTGCAATTGGTAGAAACCACTGATCGCGCCGCCGTTGGTCAAATGATCAGCATGCCAGAGTACATTGATGTGATTATTCCGCGCGGCGGAAAAGGCCTTATCGAGCGCATCAGTAAAGATGCAAAAGTACCGGTAATCAAGCATTTAGATGGTATCTGTCATGTTTACATTGATCGCCAAGCCGACCTAGATAAAGCCTTTAATATCGCATTAAATTCCAAGACCCATCGATACGGTGTATGCAATGCGATGGAAACATTATTGGTACACCAAGACGTTGCTGAGCTTGTGTTGCCAAAATTGATTAATGCCTATCTTCAGAAAGGGGTTGAAATAAGAGCTTGTCAGCGAAGCTTAGACCTTTTGCGGAATTCAAACGTTATCGCCGCAAGCGAATCTGATTGGAGCACTGAATATCTAGCAGCTATCTTGTCGATTCGTATTGTAGACGACTATGCGCAGGCCACAGACCACATTGCAATGTATAGCTCTGCTCATACCGAAAGCATCGTGACTGAAAATATCACCACTGCCAGACGATTTCTCGCCGAGGTTGATTCCAGTTCCGTTATGGTAAATGCGTCAACTCGATTCGCCGACGGTTTTGAATATGGCCTAGGTGCTGAAATTGGTATTAGTACTGATAAATTACATGCCCGCGGTCCCGTCGGTTTGCACGGGTTAACATCACAAAAATACGTAGTTTTTGGAGATGGGCATATTCGAACTTGAGTGTGATGAACAGAACCTGCTTGAAATAATAACAGTTATTTCAGCAATTCCCTTGATAAACACCTTCCTTATAATCCCTCGAAATGCAGAAAAATAATAAGCTTATTGGGATATTTGGCGGCACTTTTGACCCACTTCATCTTGGTCATATAAAGGCTGTAAATGAGCTCAGCGAGAACATCAAGTTTGATGCGATACACTGGGTGTTGAGTGCTAGGCCGCCACATAAGAGCCAAACTTTTGCCTCTATTGAACAACGGTTTATTATGCTGGAGCTTGGGTTAGCAGACTATCGTGACTACATTGCAGATGATCGTGAGATAAAACGTCCTGAAAAGTCTTATACTTTAGCTACCGTCCAAGAATTTAAGCAGCAATATCCCAATCATAAATTGTGCCTAGTGATCGGCGGCGACAGTTTGTTGCGACTGGCTACTTGGTATCGTTACCAGGAGTTGATCGATCAGGTTCATATAGTGGCTATGGCTCGGCCCGGATACCAACTGATTGTCCCTGATTATTTACAAGATCGGCAAATCAATTCACTTAAGTCACTTGCTCAGCAAGATGACCCAAGTTTTGTCATTTGCCGACACAGCAACTACGACATTTCATCGACCCAGATACGAACACTATTCGGTAACAGTATAGCGCCTGACCGTCAGGCGCTTAAAAAAATGCTACCAGAACCCCTAATTGACTATATTCAAGCTGAGCAAAGCTATAAAATACCTCTATGAATCCTGAACAAATAAAAGATCAAGTAATCGCCGCACTGGAAGACGTAAAAGGACAAGACATTCGTGTGATTGACATCACGGATGTATCTAATTTTGCCGATTTTATGATTGTTGCCAGCGGTACCTCCGACACCCATGTCAAAGCTCTGGCTCGCGAAGCTTCGACCAGTCTGCGTACCCAAGGCGTTAAGCCTATTGGCGAAGATGGTGCTGATATTGGTGAGTGGGTGATGGTCGATTTTGGTGACGTTGTGCTGCACGTTATGCGGCCTGAAGTCCGAAAATATTACGATCTGGAGAAACTCTGGGACGAAGATGTTCGCGAACTCGTGAGAAAGCATCGCGAGCAAAACGACGCTTAGCTCCTGGCGTTAAATTAACCATGCCTAAAGCGTTTAGCGTACGAGATAATAGTTTGTCGCTTTTCGATACTGTGCCGTCGGCAGTTTGATAGATTGGTGTTTTGCGGGAGCTTGTTTTGCAGAACTTTGTTTCAGCAAGCTTTGTTTTGTAGATTGTTGTTTTGTCGAATCTTGTTTATCCAACCCTTAGCCAATTTCAAAAACAGGTATGCGCATTAGATTAATAGCAGTAGGTACTCGTATGCCCAAATGGGTACAGCAGGGTTTTGAGGAATACGCTCAGCGTATGCCAGTGCTCTGTGCCTTAGAGTTGATCGAAATCGCAGCAAAAAAACGTGGTAAGAATGCTGATACTGCACGAATTTTGAGAGATGAGGCTGAAGCCCTAAAGGAAGCGATTCCGCGCGGTAGCCTAACTATTGCGCTGGATCGTATCGGCAAGACTATTGATACCCTTAGCTTAGCCAAGAATTTGCAAAATTGGATTGACGAAAGTCAAGATGTCGCAATATTGATCGGCGGGCCGGAAGGAATAGACCCGCAATACCTCCAAACAGTGAATCTAAAGTGGTCTTTATCCGCGATGACATTCGCCCATCCGATTGTTCGGGTAATGTTAGCTGAGCAGTTGTACCGAGCTTGGAGCATTAATGCCAATCTACCTTATCATCGAGGCGATTGATGACCGAGCTTGACCATAATGACTAATCTGCCCACCACGAAAAAAGAGCCTAAGCCGCGATTGATTCTGGCATCCGCCTCACCGCGTCGTCGAGAATTGTTAGATGCCATGGGTTGCCATTTTTCTGTTCAATCGGCGGACATTGATGAGCAGCAGACTGTCGATGAATGCGCGAGTGACTATGTTGCGCGCTTAGCGCACGAAAAAGCTCGAGCAGTACTCGATTTACACTTGCCCTCTGATCACCCAGTGGCAATTCTTGCAGCAGATACTATTGTAGCGCAGGGCGATATAATTTTTGGAAAGCCAAAAGATCAAGCAGACGCGTTTCGAATGTGGAATAGCTTGCAAGACGCCAGTCACACTGTAATTACCGGCGTATGTTTGATCTTTTCTGGTGGTGTTCAATCTTGCCTAGTTCAGAGTAGGGTCGAGTTTGGGCCAATCAATGATTCTCAAATGCATCGTTATTGGCAGTCTGGTGAGCCATTAGATAAGGCGGGTGCCTACGCGATTCAAGGTCTCGCTTCAGCTTGGGTTAAGCTTATTCATGGTAGTTATTCAAATGTAGTTGGACTACCTTTGAGAGAGACCAATCAATTACTAACGCTCGTCGATCACAATTGGCTATAACTTGTCTCACCTTACACATGCATTCATGAAAACTATTGCCCTATATGGCTAGCAAAAAAGAAATTTTAATCAATGTTACTCCGTACGAGACTCGCGTGGCAGTGGTCGAGGATGGCATCGTTCAAGAGCTACATCTGGAGCGAACCGTTGCGCGTTGCCTTGTTGGCAATATTTACAAAGGTAAGGTACTTCGTGTTTTACCAGGTATGCAAGCCGCATTTGTGGATATAGGCTTAGACAAAAATGGTTTTTTACACGCTGCAGACATTATCTACTCTAATTCTGCGGTGGGCGCAGAGATGGATCCGGACACTATCGTAGATGTTGGGTCAGGCCTTAGGCCGATACAAGAACTTGTACATCAGGGTCAAACTGTTTGGGTACAAGTAATTAAAGATCCAATAGCTGATAAAGGTGCCCGTCTTAGTACAGAATTAAGTGTTCCATCGCGTACTTTAATTTACATGCCAAATGGCTCTGAGATTGGGATTTCTCAAAAAATTGAATCGCGCGCAGAGCGTGCTCGCTTAAAGGCAATGGTGGCGACCATTGTCGATGCCAATTCTATGCCAGGGGGGTTTATTATCCGTACCCTCGCGGAGTCAGCAGACAATGAAGACATAGCCAACGATATTGGTTTTGTGCAGCGACTTTGGGCGCGCACCTCCGAAACAATGAAAAAGGCTAAACCTACGGCGTTGGTTCATCAGGATCTACCGTTGACATTACGCAGTATTCGCGACCTGGCGAACGATGATTTAGTGAGTATTCGAATCGATTCGAAACAAGCAGTCGCTAAAGCGACAGAATTTGCACACGATTTTATCCCAGAGTTGGCTGATCATATAGAATATTACACGGGTCCCACGCCACTATTTGACTTGTATTGTGTTGAAAAGCAAATTGATGGGGCGCTGCAGGCAAAGGTCATGCTAAAAAACGGAGGGGACTTAGTCATAGATCAAACCCATGCAATGACGACGGTTGATGTGAACACAGGCTCATACGTGGGCCGCAAAGATTATCAGCAAACCATACTCAAAACAAATCTTGAAGCAGCTAGTGAAATTGCTCACCAATTGAGATTACGTGGCTCTGGTGGCATTATAATTATTGATTTTATCGATATGCTTAGCGCAAAGCATCAACAGCAAGTATTGTCGGCGCTGGAAGGTGGGCTAGCGCGCGATCGGGTGAAGACTAGCATCACCCAAATGTCGCCGCTGGGCTTGGTGGAAGTGACTCGCAAACGAACCCGAGAGAGCCTGCAGCAACTAATGTGTGAAAATTGTGACGTGTGTGACGGCAGCGGTATGGTGAAAACCGTGCAAACCGTGTGTTATGAAATATTACGCGAAATTCTGCGCGAAGATCGTCAATTTAAAGCTGGAGGATACACGGTGATTGCATCGTCAAAGGTGGTGAATCATCTACGAGACCAGCAATCCAGTAGTTTAGGCGATCTTCAAAAATTTATAGGGCGGCCGATTAAATTAAAGGTCGACTCACTTTTCACCCAGCAGCAATACGACATTGCATTGAGCTAATTGTTAAACCGACTATATTTAATCAACTAAGATGAAACTGATTTTAAAAATCGTTGTTGGGCTATTACTAATCTATGTCTTTATGTGGTCAGGCCTGGCTGCGTATTTTAGTTATGCAGAGCGGCACAAAGAATTATTAGAATCAAACTTAAGCAGTTTGTTTAACCGTGACGTGACAATTGAAGAGATTCGTACCGGTTGGAAGGGCTTATCGCCGGTGATGCAACTTAACGGTTTTACCGTAGCGGGTGATACGCCTGAACAACCTGCCTTAGCATTTAAATCTTTGTCCGCGGAGTTAGCACCCCTATCAATTTTACGGTTCTGGCCACGTCTGACCGAATTCGCAGTTGAGCAACCTATCCTTGAAATTGTTTCTCTAGCGAATAATACGCTACAGATTGCTGGCCTAACTTTGAATTCCAACCAGTCCATTGGCCTCAACCCCAAGCGTCTTATCTCCTGGTTATTGAATCATCAAAGTGCTGTCTGGTTGGATGGAGAGGTAGTTTGGCGTCGTCGCAACAAGCAGATACAGCGTTATAAAAACATCGCGTTTGTGTACAAAAGAAACCAGGATGTGCGCGAAATAAGCGCGACGACGGTGACTCCAAAGGGCCCATTTGCGTTTAAAGCGCGCACCAGAGGCGATGTGTTAGCTGCGGATAATTGGGATGCGTCATTTGAGGTGCTAGGTGAGAGTGGTCAGCAGTTATTGGCGCCCAAAGACTTGTCCTTATCCGTAGAAAAAGGGCAGGGTCACCTTGAACTAACAACATTAGACATTCAAAAAATACAGGATTTCCTGTTGATTACAGGTCTAAGCGAAGCTGTTGGTTGGTTGTTGGACTCGCAATTAACCGGTCGTTTGCATGACGTAAGTTTTGATTTTCATGGGCCATTGCTAGAGTCACATGATTGGAGTTTGTCGGCATTTGCTTCAGACATTGCCTTTAATGCGACAGACGCCGCGCCAGGCATGAGCAATTTGACAGGAAATATAAGCGCTTCAGGGCTTGGCGGAAGCTTTGAGTTTTCCGCCGAGGACGCCATATTTAAGTGGCCAAGATGGTATCCGCAAGACCTACCGATAGACAAAGCAGCAGGACAAGTCGATTGGTCTATCGGTGATGATGGAGCGATTGAAATTATTCTGTCCGATGGTCTGTTTGAAGATAGCGTTGCCAAAATTTTTGAGTTAAACGCTAATATTAGTATTGATACTAAAAGCCGAAATGTATCCAGCTTAGGTCAGTTGTTCAAGGTAGATTCGGTTAGGGGCCTTAGTTATGAGGAAGGTGAAATAGTAGAGAAGCCAAAGTTAGACGGCCCAGCATTCAAACTATCACGAGGTAACAGACCGTTAGAATTGAACGCAAGTGCGCGCTTTGAATTAGCCTCTATGGCACAAGCTCTACGTTATCTACCCGACATTCCAAAGCTCGAAAAATTAAGAACTTGGTGGAGTAATGCTTTTCTTGCAGGAAGCACCCAGGGTGGCTTTATCAGTTATCAGGGCGAGTTGTCTAAAAATGCATTGAAAGTGGGCAAAGCCAAGCTTTCAGGGCACTCGCAGTTTTCTGATGTAACAATCGATTATGGTTACCGGGACAGTTGGCCAAAGCTCTTGAATGGCAAAGGTGTTGCCGAGTTGAATAACGATTTATTATCAATCATGCCCGAACAGGCGTGGCTTGGGAACGATGAATTAAGTAATGCGAAAGTGGATATCCGATCTTTATTTGATCGTGATATGTCGATAGATATAATGGGTTCATCGGTCAGTAATTTAGCCACTGTCATGGAGTTTTTATTCGCCGGGCCATTGATTGCGCCAGATAAGAGGCTCGATGTCCTACCGATTACTGCGCAAAAAGGCCGCGTCGAAACCGACGTTAAGATAAGTTTGCCGTTAAATAATTTGCGTGCCACCACCGTCATCGGAAGAGCACGACTGACTGGTGGCGAATTAACTCTGCCGCAGGGTGTGCCAATCACAAATGTCGCGGCTAACGTCGACTTTACCGAGCGTAGCGCGTCCTCAAAAAACATCACAGCCAAATTTCTCGGTGGCGCCGCGAAGGCGACGCTTATCACTACGCAAGAGACGCAACCGCCTAAATTAGAGGTGTTGGCCAACGGTCAAGGAGACCTCAGATTTTTACAGCCATGGGTTGGTGAGCATATGCTCTCGTGGCTGAGTGGTGTAACTCAGTGGCAGGGTTCAGTAGCAATAAACGGATCTCAGATTGGCATCAATGTCGTATCTGATTTAGCTGGCGTGACCGTCAGCGCGCCGGCCCCACTTACTAAGCCTGCCGAAGCAACGCGTCCATTTTCGCTTGCAATGCAACTCGGTGGCAATGATATCGAACAGCGCTTAGGTTTCGAATACGGCGACAATTTACAGGCATCTTTTACTGGAAATTTGGCTGGTGACAATAGTTTTTTTGATAACGCTATCATTAGAATAGGCAGTGACCAGCCATTCGGTCAACTGCAGACCGAGCCGGGGATCAACTTTGCGGTAGACTATCCCAATTTCGACCTAGACAGCTGGCTGTCGGCGATAATCGATCTAGCGGTACTGGAAGTTGAACCGTTGGAGAAACCAAATACGCTATTCTTGGATTCAATGCGTAGCCTAAAAGTGAATTCAGAGAATACCTGGTTCCTCAATAGGCCGTTCGGAGAGGTCAAGATTTCTGCTTTATCGGTAGATGGTTTATATTGGATAGGAACGCTTAACGGTGACCAAATGAACGGCTCTGTGCAGGCGGAACCTCGGTCAGAGATTGGCAATTATCGCTTCAGCCTATCGCGTTTACACATACCTGAATCAAAACGATCTGTGTTTAGCCCTGACCCTATCAATCGAAATCTTGATCCATCGACCTATCCTAAAGTTGAACTAACAGCCGATTCTTTCAAATTGGCTGGTAAACCTTTGGGTAGTCTAAAGGTAGCGGGCGCTCCACAAGGTGATCAATGGAAGATTTCAAGTCTGGAGATGATAGATCAAGGTATCCGTACTACCGGAGCAGGGCAGTGGGTGAATAGCTCAGATGCTGGGTCACTATCCAGTTTCGTAATCAACACGGTTATCGATGAAGCCGGTGATGTCTTAGACGACATGGAGTTTACTGGCCTATTGACAAAAGGCAGTGGTACCTTAGACGCAAATATTAAATGGCAAGGCGCGCCCCACGAATTTGATTTCTCACGCCTGAATGGCGACTTTGATTTGCGTATCAGTGACGGCGAGTTGGTTAAAGTTGAGCCCGGCAGTGGCAAACTATTAGGACTATTCAATTTCAATGCTTTTGCTAGACGATTCACTCTCGATTTTAGGGATGTTTTTTCAAGTGGATTACAATTCGATAGAATGCGCTACGCAGGATTGCTAGCCGACGGCGAAGCTATTATGCGAGATGCCTACATTTTTTCCCCAGCGGTGTTCGTTCAGATGGAAGGCAAGATTGACCTGGATCGCGAATTGATAGACATGGAAATTCATGCTTCACCTGAACTGGGTGGAAATTTAACTCTACTGAGTGCACTGGCCAGTCCAGCAGCCGGAGCCGTGGTTTTCCTGACCCAACAAATATTTAAAGAACAGATGCGTTTATCCAGCTTTAAAAGTTATCGGGCCCTAGGGACTTGGGATGATTTTGAACTAAATGAATTTAATCAGGACGATACTCCCGAGGGTGAGGGTCAGGAGGCTGATGCTAAACAGGGCCAGCCAAGCTCTGAGCTGGGGATATGACGAATTTGCTTAGAGTCGCGTGCCTGCAAATGACGTCGACCAATAGTGTTGAACAAAATTTGGTATTTGTTGACCAGCAAATGCGACTCGCGCGCGACCTAGGTGTTGAGTTAATTCAGCTGCCTGAAAACTTCGCGCAAATGCCAATTCGCAGAGCCGAGCAGCATATCGAAACGCCTAATAGCGGTGTTATTCAATCATTTCTGAGCGCCAAGTCGAAGCAATACCGAATAATGGTGGTTGGCGGTTCAATACCAATCCAAGAAAAAGGCAACGATAAACCCCACGCACGATGTTTAGTATTTGATAACTTGGGCGTGCAGATTGCTGCGTATAACAAAGTCCACCTATTCGATGCGGATTTGCCTGACAAACAAAGTTATATGGAATCAAATACTTACCTAGCCGGCGACGTTGCTGGGGTAAAGGTTGTGGATGCCGCGCTGGCTAAGCTCGGCTTGAGTATTTGCTACGATTTACGGTTTCCAGAAATGTATCGAATGTTTGCCTCGCAGGGAGTGGAGGTGATTATGGTCCCCTCAGCGTTCACTGCCACCACTGGGCAGGCACACTGGCGTACTCTGTTACGTGCTAGGGCCATAGAGAACCAAGCGTTTGTAATGGCTGCCGCTCAGGTAGGGCGGCATGATAATGATCGCGAAACTTGGGGGCACTCAATGATAATTGACCCCTGGGGAGTGGTATTGAGCGAGTTTGATGATGGATACCAGCCGCCCAAAGAATCGGCAGAGCTAGTGTGCAAGAGCATCGGTTTGTTGATAGCGGACTTGGATTTGAATAAGCTAGCTGAACTCAGAGTCAAATTCCCTGCGTTAACTCATAGACGCCTATAGGGCGCAATCCTGACAATCAACTTGCGGTCTATAGAGCGAGGATTTAACTGGCGAATCGATCGTAATCCACATAGAATGCAGCGCCTAGGAATGCAATAATAGCCGTCCCCTTTGGAGCAGTTAATGAACTGAGCCTATCACCAATCAAACTCAAAAATATGAATCAAAGTCATTACCAGATTGCTCGCCAAACCTTATTAGAACCGACTGGTTTAGATGAGTCTGATCTGGATAAGGTCATTCATCGTTTAGGTAATGTAGCCGGCAACGATTTTTCTGATTTGTATTTT
>CAWUWF010000012.1:0-7560 GCA_963925935.1 uncultured Arenicella sp.
GAAAAGTTAAATATTTTTTAGATGGTTATATAAATCAATTGTTTTCTGCGCTATTTATTCCCTAGGGATTTACACAGTTCGATAAACCATGTCTAATCGCGCACTGCTCCTTGAGGATGTATTCTGGAATCGGCATTTTAGCTAGGCGACTATTCGCAATTACGAAAATAAATGACACTCATTGTTGAAAAATTTGGCGGCACTTCCGTTGGTACTATCGAACGGATTAATGCTGTCGCTGACCACCTGATCAGCAAGCATGAAGCGGGTGAAAAGCTTGTGGTCGTGTTGTCGGCAATGAGTGGCGAGACTAATCGTTTGATAAAACTCGCCAATGAAATTTGCGATAGCCCGCCACCGCGCGAGATGGATGTACTGATCTCCACCGGCGAGCAGGTCACCATTGCTTTATTGTCGATGGCCTTGCAGCAACGCGGTAATAATGCACGCTCGTACACTGGCTCCCAGGTTTCAATTAAGACTGATCGGGTTTACTCCAGAGCTCGAATACTCGATATTGACAGTCGAAAAATACGGGTAGACCTCGAGCAAGGTAGAATTGTAGTTGTGGCCGGATTTCAAGGCGTTGACAGCGACGGCAATATCACGACCTTAGGCAGAGGGGGTTCGGACACCACTGCAGTTGCCATAGCAGCGGCAATTAACGCAGACGAATGCCGTATCTACACTGATGTAGATGGAATTTATACGACTGACCCGAGGGTTGTGCCAGAAGCTCGCAGACTCAAGTCAATTACCGCGGAAGAAATGCTTGAATTATCTAGTCTGGGTGCCAAAGTGCTACAGACTAGATCAATTGAATTTGCCAATAAGTATCGAGTGCCACTACGTGTGCTTTCTTCGTTTGTAGCAGGAGAGGGCACATTAATTAGTTATGACGATCAGGAGGCTTCAATGGAAGCACCATTAATTTCCGGTATAGCATTTCAGCGCGATGAAGCGAAACTTACGATTCGAGGTATCCCTGATCATCCGGGTGTTGCGCATACCGTATTGGGGCCTATTTCAGAAGCGCATATCAACGTAGATGTGATAATTCAAAATGCTAGTCAGCAAGGCTTTACCGACCTTACCTTCACTGTGCCAAGGGAAGATTACGATGCCAGCAAGAAGATATTGGAGAAATTGGTGATTGAGTTAGATGCCAAAGATGTAAAGGGCGATAATAAGATTGCTAAGATTTCAATTGTTGGTGTTGGTATGCGTTCACACTCTGGAGTGGCGAATACGATGTTCAAAACCTTGGCTGATAATGATATCAATATTCAAATGATTTCAACTTCAGAGATTAAGGTTTCGGTGATAATCGACGAATCAAAATTAGACCATGCTGTGCAGCAATTACACCGTGCTTTTGAGCTTGACAAAAGTGCTGTATAGCCACTGTAGCGAACAAGTGCACGTTGTTTTTTTTGCGGCAAGGTAATGAAAATGTTGTGCATTATAGTTTATGTGCTAACATTATAGACATGTTGTGCATTATGTTTTGTGGGCTAACATGACGAAGATATTCTGAAAGGAATTTAGGTGAAAAAAAATGATCTTAGGACTGGAGAAAATTTTTTAGATCACTATAATACGTCCGCTAGCTAGTGGGGATGGGGCGAAGGGTTTTCTAGGGTTCCAATCTGTTAGGTGAAGACAAAATTGGAGGAAATCGTAATGCTTATTTTGACTCGACGTATCAACGAGACTCTCAATATTGGTGATGATGTTCAGGTAACTGTTCTGGGCATCAAGGGCAACCAGGTGCGTATTGGTATTGATGCACCTAGGGATGTTCCGGTTCATCGTGAAGAGATATATCAACGAATAAAACGCGAAGAACGTATAAATGCCGGTGAAGCGGAAGAGGAAGAGGGCGATGCTACTACTGATGATGATTTTAGTAGTGACCACGACCACCGCGGGGCTGATTACTTTGGAGACGACGACAACGTGGGTAACAAATAGATACGTCTATAAATTTTAGATGTATAAAAGGAGAAGTGGCCGAGCGGCTGAAGGCGCTCCCCTGCTAAGGGAGTATAGGGTTTATAGCTCTATCGAGGGTTCGAATCCCTCCTTCTCCGCCATTTAATAAAGCTGTTCATAGAAAGCCAGTATTATTAAATGGCTAGTAGCTAAGGTAATGTAAAACCTTACTGGTTCGATAAATTCCGCACTCCATAAGGGGGGCGAATGATCATTATCGTTAGGGGAGTATTAGCAATCCCTGTGGTAATATTTTGTTGTGTTCTTCTATAAAGACCCGCGGCGAAAATAGTAGTAAAAAAATAAAGGAATGCTTGATTAACTGGTTCAATTCACTTAATCTCCCGCACCTGAAAGTAACGCATGTAGCTCGGCTTGATTGAGCGGCCTGCGGCTCTCCTAATTAAAGAGAGGCTACGAATGGTTCGCCAGCGTGGTAAGAAATAAAGTAGTAAGACTGATTTACGCGCATGTAGCTTAGCTTGATAGAGCGCCTGCGGCTCTCCTAATTAAAGAGAGGCTACGAATGGTTCGCTAGCGTGGTAAGAAATAAAGTAGTAAGACTGATTTACGCGCATGTAGCTCAGCTGGATAGAGTACCTGGCTACGAACCAGGGGGTCGCAGGTTCGAATCCTGCCCTGCGCACCATACAAAAAAGACTCGCTTTAGCGGGTCTTTTTTGTATGGAACACAGGTCGGTATGAAGAAATCCTTAGTTCGACAAAATCATCCGGAATGATTTTGCACGGCCAAAGGCCCAAACCTCGTTGTGAGCACAAAAGGATGAGCAATAGCCGTAAAACAGCTTTTGACTCTCTGCATCATAATAATGCTCATTGCCTGTGCACGGAACACACCTTTAGAGCCGGGGCGATCTTATCAAGACCTAAGCCGTTGTGAAACAGCAGTGGTCGAGAAGCATCTTTAGTTTGATCTTGGCTTTGTTGAGTTCACCGAGCTAGGAAATCAATTTGATCGTATAAGAACGGAGCAAGTGATCGATCATTTTAATCAGTACCCACATTCGGATAAAAGACGCCACTGTTTTAACAATCAACTTTATGACTATAAGTGCGACGTACCAAATTAGAGCATAACGGCAGGTATAGGCACGAAATCGAGCAATTGTAAACTTATTGCACCGTTATGGTGCGCTCTTTGATTGATCAGATCGGACTAAAAGGCTATGGTTTTCTTCCATCAATACCAGACCTTAGCTAAGCAAAAAACAATATGGCCGTACCTGAAATTCTTCGTTCCGTTCGTATTCCCGTTATTGCTGCACCGATGTTTATTGTGTCCGGTAAAGAGTTAGTTCTAGAACAATGCAAAGCGGGGATAGTTGGTTCGTTTCCTGCTTTGAATGCCAGAGGTGAGGGCGAATTTGAACGCTGGTTGCAGTTTATAACAACGGAGCTTGATCGTTACAATCAAGCTCATCCGGATGCTCCTGCAGCACCGTTCGCAGTCAATCAAATCGTTTTTAAATCAAACGCGCGCCTGCAACAAGACATAGAATTATGCGTTAAGTATAAAGTCCCAATCACCATTACGTCTCTAGGGGCAAACAAAGATGTTAACGACGCTGCGCATTCCTACGGTGGGATTGTGTTGCATGATGTTATCAATCAAAAATTTGCTAAGAAGGCGATTGAAAAGGGAGCGGATGGTTTGATTGCTGTTGCTGCTGGTGCGGGTGGGCATGCAGGTACATTGAGCCCCTTTGCTTTTGTTCAAGAGATTCGCCAGTGGTTTGATGGTCCTTTAGCTCTGTCAGGTGCGATAGCAACGGGCGATGCGGTGTTGGCAGCTCAGGCCATGGGCGCTGATTTTGGCTATATTGGTTCTGCGTTCATAGCGACGAAGGAGGCTAATGCCGTTGATCCTTATAAGCAGATGATTGTTAATTCAGGTGCAGAAGATATTGTTTATTCTGATTATTTCACCGGTGTTTCAGGTAATTATCTTAAGCCGAGTATCGAAGCGGCTGGTTTGAATCCAAATGATTTGCCTGACGGAGACATCAGTTCGATGACCTTTGGTGCAGAGGAAGCTGAGGCGAAAGCCTGGAAAGATATTTGGGGCTGCGGTCAAGGTATCGGTGCAGTGACTGAAATGCAAACAACGCGGCAAAAGGTCAATCAATTAGTCACAGAGTACCAAGCTGCCTTACAGCGTATTAGCTAGACTTAGGGCGGGCACATATTTGTAATTCATTTTATTTGTATTAGGTTTATTTAAATACAAAACGTGAAATCAAAATTTAGAGAAAACACTTTTAGGAGTATTTGATGAAATTAGTTACCGCCATTATTCGCCCATTTAAATTAGATGATGTGAAAGACGCTTTATCACAAATTGGAGTTATGGGCATGACAGTCTCTGAGGTTAAAGGTTTTGGTCGCCAAAAAGGCCACACCGAGATTTACCGTGGTGCTGAATATGCGATCGACTTTATTCCCAAAACAAAAATTGAAGTTGCCGTTGCCAATGACGTGGTCGATAAAGTGGTCGAAGTGATTGTTGAATCAGCAAGGGGTAACAAGGTTGGAGATGGCAAGATTTTCGTTACAAACCTTGACGACGTCATTCGTATCAGGACCGGTGAAACTGGCGAAGAAGCTCTATAGTTATACCATCGGTATTTATCAGTGGCAGAGCGTTCGTCGGTGAACCTGAGCCAGCAAGAAACCATAGATAACAGTACTTTAGTTTTAAAGGTAAATAGATGATGTATGCAATATCCTTGTTGGTGCTCGTTGTGGGGCTGTGGATGCCCGATGTAGTGCAAGCCGATGACTTTAGTGCTGGAGACACTGCTTGGATGTTAACTGCGTCGGCCTTGGTGCTGTTCATGTTGCTGCCTGGATTATCATTGTTTTACGGTGGTTTAGTTCGTAATAAAAACGTTTTATCAATTCTGATGCAATGCTTCACTATTGCTTGCGCCATGTCGCTTTTGTGGTTCGTCGTAGGCTATAGCTTGGCATTCAGTGGTGACGGTAAATGGATCGGTAACTTAGATAAGGCCTTTCTGGCCGGCGTTACCGCCGACTCCATGACAGGTACCATTCCTGAGTCGGTTTTTATCGTTTTTCAAATGACCTTTATCATGATAACGCCAGCACTTTTTGTTGGCGGCTTCGCAGAGCGTATAAACTTTGGCCCGATGTTTGTATTTTCAATACTTTGGTCGCTATTGGTCTACGTTCCCGTTTGCCATTGGGTTTGGGGCGGCGGTTGGTTAGGCCAAATGGGACTTCTCGACTTCGCTGGCGGAACAGTGGTGCATATCACTGCGGGTGTCAGTGCGATTATAGTGGCGATGGTTATTGGCAATCGTAATGGTTTCCCGAACAAGGCAATGCCGCCACACAACCTGACCTTCACCGTTGCTGGCGCTGGTATGTTGTGGTTCGGCTGGTTTGGTTTTAACGGCGGCTCTCAACTAGCTGCTGATGGCGGAGCTGGTATGGCGATACTGGCGACGCATCTTAGCGCAGCGGCAGGGTCGCTTGCCTGGATGACCATTGAATGGCTGCGATTTGGCAAGCCAAGCGTGCTAGGAGTCGTGACAGGCATGGTGGCTGGCTTGGGCACTATTACGCCAGCTTCGGGCTTTGTTGGGCCAATGGGGGGCGTTATTATCGGCCTCTGTGGTGGCACAGTTTGTTTCTTTGCTACGCAATTAATCAAAAGCAGATTAAAGATAGACGATTCACTTGATGTGTTTCCTGTGCATGGCGTGGGCGGTATATTAGGCACGCTTCTAGCGGCAGTTTTTGTGTCTGCAAATTGGGGTGGCGCCGGCTATAACGAAGGAATGAATTTAGGTAGCCAAATGCAGGTGCAAGTTATAGGCGTGGTCGCAACCATCGTTTATGCCGCGGTCGTATCTTATGTTCTTTTGAAAGTGATCGGCCTTGTATCACCGTTGCGTGCAGATGCTGAGACCGAGCAACAGGGTCTCGATCTAGCTCAGCATGGTGAAACTGGCTATAATTTCTAGGCTAGGTCTGTCGTCTTAATTTCACCAATGTAGATGCGTAACTGGATGATGAGGGACTGACACCCAATAGAACACTTTGCTTGTCTAAAACCAATTTTATTTAGATTGATTTTAGGTTAGTGTTCCGGCCTGACTATGTCAGTGCTTCAGATTTAGCTATATTAAGCATAATCTTTAACCCCATTTAGAAATAAATTCCGATAAAATAATATGGAACTCAACCCACTATTCGAACAAGCTAAAGATTTGGAGCAGCGCGGTGCATTGCTTAGGGGGTATCTTTGACTACGATACAAAAGCCGAACGACTAGAGGAAGTATTGCGCCAAATGGAGGACCCCAAAATTTGGGACGACCCGAAACAAGCGCAGCAGCTCGGTCAGGAAAAATCAGCCTTAGAGAAGATTGTAGAAACGCTTGAGAATGTAAGAAATGGTGTTGTCGACTGTTCGGAGATGTTGGAGTTAGCCAGCGAAGAGGAAGATCAGGCGCTAGTAGATTCGATTAGCGCTGATCTAGCCGTGATTGAAGTGGAATTGGCCGCGCTAGAGTTTCAAAGAATGTTCTCAGGCGCAATGGATGCCAATAATGCCTTTATTGATATTCAATCAGGCTCAGGCGGAACCGAGGCCCAAGACTGGGCGAACATGATATTGCGCATGTATCTTCGTTGGGCTGAATCTGAAGGCTTTAAGGCAGAAATTATAGAACTGTCTGAGGGTGATGTCGCAGGCATTAAGAGCGCCACAGTCAAAATCAGCGGAGATTATGCGTTTGGTTATCTGCGCACCGAAACTGGCGTGCATAGATTGGTGCGTAAATCACCATTCGATTCTGGTAGCCGTCGACATACGTCGTTCGCATCTTTATTCGCCTATCCTGAGATTGATGAAAATATTGATATCGAGATCAATCCATCTGATTTACGCATCGATACCTATCGAGCCAGCGGTTCCGGTGGACAACACGTCAATAAAACCGATTCAGCGGTCAGAATCACCCATGAACCGACTGGGATTGTCGTACAATGTCAGAGCGACCGCTCTCAACATCGCAACAAAGATTCGGCTATGTCGATGCTCAAAGCACGACTTTATGAGCATGAAATGCAGCAGCGAAAAACAGAGCAACAGGCGGTAGAAGACGAAAAGTCAGACATCGGCTGGGGTTCGCAAATTCGTTCTTATGTGCTCGATCAGTCGCGCATTAAAGATTTAAGAACGGGCGTTGAAACCGGTAATACTCAAGCAGTATTAGACGGCGATTTAAATCAATTTATTGAAGCGAGCTTGAAACAAGGGCTCTAGCGTATTTATGCCTCTTTGAGAGTTCATTAAATTATCTATTAACAAGTAAACCTGTAGAAATAAAGATTGTGAGTGACCAGCAAAACGGCAATGAGCCACAAGTCGATGAGAATGAATTAATTCGTCAACGCAGAGATAAACTAGACGCTTGGCGACATAGTCATACGGCTTATCCGAATACCTTTAAGCCTGAGGATTTAGCCGAGGAACTTGAAGCTAAATACGGCGATCTAGATAAAGAAGAGCTCG
>CAWUWF010000013.1:0-6866 GCA_963925935.1 uncultured Arenicella sp.
GGCTACTGGCTGTGGTTTTTCTATTGTTTTGCATTGTTATGCCGACTAAAGCACACGAGGGGCGGCCGGTCTTTATTGAGCTTAACGCGGCGCAAGTCTCTGACGATGGATCATTCGATTATCAAATGCGATGGAAGATTCCACCAGTTTTGTCTAAGGGCCAAGAGCCAGTAATTTCGCTGGTGGCCGATGTTTGTGATATTTCGTTGCCTGTCATGTCTGGCCAAGGGCGAACGGCAAATGAGTTGGCTGGGCAGTCCTTGCCACAGGGATTAATAGGAACTAAGCGATATCATTGTAGTGCTGAAACAAAAGACGTTTCGGTTTCAATTGCCTACCCTGCGGCTAATCCGGCGCTATCGTCGCTTATTGTGCTTACAGAACCATCCGGTGCTAGTCGGCATATTTTTTCAGCACCCGAAAAAACCATTGTTTCGATTTCAGTTGATTCGTCCGCTAGTGACGTGGCTATTCAATATATGCTCGGCGGAATCAAGCACATCCTGATGGGCTGGGATCATCTTCTCTTTGTGCTGTGCCTGCTTTTAATCGCAGGGTCGCTGCGTCGAATACTCATCGCCATCACAGGCTTCACTATCGCTCATACAGTGACTCTGGTCTTGGCCAGCCTAAACTTAATCGCAGTGCCAAACATATTTGTCGAGGCCTTGATTGCCCTAAGTATTGTGGTGCTGGCAGCAGAGATTATTAAAGTTAGGCGTTATTTACCTGTTGGTTCAGTGGTTTTATTACCCAACATGAAAGATCCAGATTCACGTTTGAGCCTTAGCTGGCGATTTCCAGTTCTGGTCGCCACCGGGTTTGGTTTCGTGCATGGTTTCGGTTTTGCCAGTGTCCTAAGTGACCTTGGTTTACCGCATTCAATGAAGATTACGGCGCTGCTGTTTTTCAATATAGGTGTAGAGCTCGGGCAATTGGTCTTCATTAGCGTGGTCATCGGTTCTGCGCTAGTGGTCGGTAAGTTTGTTGCAGTACCAATCCAGACAAGAATCGTTAACTTAGGGGTGTATCTGGTGGGCGTTGTTGCCAGCTATTGGTTGATTCAACGTTTGCTGGTCGGTGTATAGTAACCTCAACTATGTCTGAAACTCACACTCTGTTATTTTTCATCGGCTCAAGAGCCTCACACAATTAAAACAAACCATGAAAATAAATCTAAACTTTAATTTGCTGCGACAAATTCATCTTAGCCTTTGCTTATTAGTGTTGGTCGGTGTTTTTAGTGCCCATTCATCTGCGCAAGACTCAAAAACGCCAGCTAAGCAATTGCTTTGGGGCGATACGCATTTGCACAGCTCTTATTCGGTTGATGCCTATATGGCAGGCAACCGGTCGGCTGATCCAGATGTTGCTTATCGTTACGCCAAGGGCGAGCCGGTGGTGCATCCCTATGCTCGAGGCCGAGTGCAAATACTACAACCCTTAGACTTCTTGGCGGTTGCCGATCATGCCGAGTTATTGGGTGTTGTGCCAGAGGTGATGAGTGGTGATTACGAGCAGCCAGAAGCGGGCTTTTTCGAGCGAATAAAGTCTTGGTTCGTGGTTGAAATACTTGCAAGAGCAATTGAAGATCCAATTGAGGGAACCAAGAAATTTACTAAAAGACTACCGGTACCCGAAGTTCAATCGGGTGATACTCGAGATCCTATTGCAGTCGCGATTGCAACGGGAACCGGTGGCGGTTTATTGAAATTGGGTATGATTAACGAACAGGCGGCGGCACGCATATCGGCAAGTATGTGGAGTAAGTCAATGCAGGCGGCAGATAAACACAACGAACCCGGTAAATTTACTGCCTTGGTCGGTTGGGAGTGGACCCAGTCGGCGAGCGGCGCGAATTTACATAGAATTATTGTTTCAGATACGGATGGTGACACTGCCAGCACTTTTGATCCGATCGGCACCGATGACGCACCCTATCCTGAGCAGTTATGGGATAAGTTGGATATTCTAGCCAAACAAACAGGCGCGAACTTTGTTTCTATTCCGCATAACTCCAATATCTCAAAAGGTTATATGTTCGCCAAGACCACGTTAAAGGGCGAGCCCATTAATGGTGAGTATGCGCGTAAACGAGCGATGTGGGAGCCCTTGGTGGAAGTTACTCAAATCAAAGGAGATAGCGAGACTCACCCTGAAATCACCCCCAACGATGAATTTGCTGACTTTGAGCGCTTTAATTTTTATCTTCAAGCGTTTCCTCAGTCGCAAGGGTATAAAGCCCAAAAAGGTGACACCGTGCGCGCCGCCCTCAAGTCTGGACTGGAGCTAGAAAGCAGTACCGGCATCAATCCATTCAAGTTTGGAATGATCGGCTCCACTGATGCGCACTCAGGAATTGCCTCTGCCGAGGAACCAAATTTTTGGGGCAAGGTCTCAACCGATTCTATTCCTGAAAATAAGCGGCCCGACGCGCCTGACGGTTATGGCGATGGTATTAGAGGTTTTAACGGCTGGAACATGTCGGCATCTGGACTCGCTGCGGTGTGGAGTACGGACAATACTCGAAGCTCGATTATTGCTGCCATGAAGCGCCGTGAAACCTACGCAACGACTGGGCCTCGCATGCAAGTACGCATGTTTGCTGGTTGGCAGTTTACCGACCAAGACGCTAGCTCACAGGAGTTTGAGGCTATTGGTTATGCAGCGGGTGTACCAATGGGCGGAGAGTTAAGTAGTGCGCCTGCAGGCGCCGCGCCACGGTTTATGATTCGCGCGGTTAAGGGGCCAATGGATCACAATCTTGACCGAGTACAAGTAGTGAAAGGTTGGCAGGTCGATGGACAAGAAGCTCAAGAAAAAATATTCAATGTCGCCTGGTCCGGAGATCGACAAATAGACAGCGCAGGCAATCTTCCAAAAGTAGGCAATACCACTGATACTAAAACCGGTAAAACAGTCAACAGCATTGGCGTGCCAGAATTGGCAACCCTGTGGGTTGATCCAGAGTTTAATGCCAGTCACAGAGCATTCTATTACTTGCGAGTATTGCAGATTCCCACAGTTCGACATTCTCAATTAGATGGCACTGCACTCGGCATGGAAACCCCCTATGAAGGCCCAGCGACTATCCAAGAACGTGCTTACACATCGCCCGTTTGGTATACGCCGTAGTTAGAGTACGGCTATCTTAGATTTTAGTTAGAAAGCCAACGCTAGGTAAAATAGAAATCGACATTCACTCACCGTCACCGCACATAACGAGAATCTATAAATGAAGAATCAACTCATTCTAAACGCAACCATTGTGGCGTTAATGTTCTCGACTATCGCCAAGTCGCATGACAACGTGATGTCGTTCGAGGACATGTCGAAAGCGTTCGGCTGGAACTTTGAGAAAACCCAGATTATCACTGAAAAACTCGATGACGGAATGTTCGTTATGTTTGGTGTTGGTGGCAATATATTGGTATCGGTCGGTGATGACGGCACCATGATTGTTGACGATCAGTTTCCCCAGATGATGCCCAAAATTCAGGCGGCCCTGAGCGAGGTTGGCAGCAGCAACGTCGATTATGCACTAAACACGCATTGGCACTTTGACCATGCTCAAGGTAACCTCACTCTTGGCAAAGGCGCGACCACCATCGTCTCACAATCCAATTCTCGCAGCATGATGTTGGATGATCATTTGGTCAATTTTGGCGCCATGGCCTACGAGCAAAAAGCCTATCCCGAGCACGCACTGGCCGATATCACCTTCGATAGCACTATGGGCATTCATTTTAATGGTGAAAAAATTGATTTGATGCACTACGGAGCGGCGCATACAACTGGCGATGCCGCTATTTGGTTTAGAGGCCGCAATGTGATTCATATGGGGGACGTCTATAACAACTCAGGCTACCCCTTTATTGATGTCGATAACGGTGGTCAGCTGCGTGGAATGATTGATTTCTGTCAGAAGGTCTACGACCAGATTGATGAAAAAACCATTGTCGTTCCCGGTCATGGCGCTGTCGCAAATCGTGCGAAACTTGGCCGTTACATTGAGATATTAACAATATTGGAAAGCCGCATTCAAAAATTAATTGATGAAGGTAAGGACCTAGAGGCGATTATTGCAGCAAAGCCAAGCAGTGAATTTGATGCAGAGCTAAAAGCGCCTGACTTTATTGTTGGGGTATTCTTGAATCGAGTTTATGCCAGCCTAACTGCGAAATAATTTAATATCAGCACACGCAAGATTCGAGCCCAGTAATTGCAATTTTAGATACTGACTTTGGTTCTGAACATTTACCTCCATTAGACCAAAACTACTGATGATAAAAAAAATCCTCCTGAGCTCTCTTGCTTTGGTTGTCGTTGGCGTATTGCTGATTGTGTCCTACCTATATTCTAATAAATCCCCTCAGTTGTTTTCAGCGAGCGTGGCTGCGATGCCTAACTCAGCAATGCGAGAAGCAGACCCGCATTCCTTGCGAGACACCGTAAACGGCCAGGTGCTTGGCTTTACCGACGCGTATAACACCCAAGTTTGGTTGGGTATTCCCTATGCGCAAGCACCATTGGGTGATCTACGTTGGCGCGCCCCTCAGCCCGTGAGCGACTGGCAAGGTTTTCGTGATGCAACTAAGTATGGCGAGCCTTGTGTGCAGTACTGGAGCGGTCTGGCAGCTCAAGAAGGTGAATCAGGCGGGCTACTTGGTAGTGAAGACTGCCTGTCATTAAATATTTGGGCGCCACGGCTTAAAGTTGAAGAAATACAAAGCTCCAAACTGCCTGTCATGGTTTGGATACACGGCGGAGGCAATGATTCCGGTACCGCTAAGTTGTATCAGGCACATCACCTGGCAGGCTCACAAAATGTGATTGTTGTGTTGATTAATTATCGAGTAGGGCTGCTTGGTTGGTTCAGTCACCAGTCAATTCGAGATGCGGCCTCTAATTTGGAAGATGCATCGGGAAATTTTGGAACCCTGGATATTATTCAATCTCTGAAGTGGGTTCGAGACAATATTGGGTCGTTTGGCGGGGATTCAGGCAATGTTACTATTTTTGGTGAGTCTGCCGGCGGCCGAAACGTTTATTCAATGCTCGCATCACCCCTTGCGAAGGGACTTTTCCATCGTGCGATATCGCAAAGCGGTACGGTCGACACTACCTTGCAAACTCTGGCAGAAGACTTCGATGACGAAAGACACACCAACGTCGTTAGCGGGCTCAAAAATAGCTCCAATGGAATTATTTCATTGTTATTCGCGGCGCGTTCTCCAGAACAAACGCCGGCCCAGATACGCTCCGCGGTTGCCAATACGCCGAATAATGAATTATTAAAAATATTACGCGCCACCGACGCTAGGCAGTTGATGGAATTAGCATCACAAAACACCGGATCACCAGGCTACATAAAAGTAGCCAGAGTTATTCGCGACGGCCATGTAATTCCCAAGCAATCTCTGATGACCTTATTTAACGATCCTAGTCAATACAATAGCGTGCCGCTGCTCACAGGAACCAATCGAGATGAGCAGAAAGTATTCATGGCTAGAGATCCCAAGTACGTATCACAGTTGCTAGGAGTACTGCCTAACATTAGAGATCCGCTTCGATATGACCGAGTGTCCGAATACATTTCCAGCAATTGGAAAGCGGGTGCCGTTGATGAGCCCGCCAAACTTATTAGTCAGACCAAGGCGCCGCCGGTATTTGCCTACCGTTTTGATTGGGACGATTCGCCGGTCAATTTCGCATTAGATCTACAACAGCTATTAGGTGCCTCGCATGGCATGGAGACTAATTATATGTTCGGTGATTTTCAGGGTGGCATGCCGTTTGGAATCACCCATGATAAGAAAAATGCACAAGGCCGCGCAGACTTAGCGCTTAGCATGATGGGCTATTGGGCTGAATTTGCGTACAGCGGGAACCCTGGAAAAGGCCGAAGTGGATCTCTAGCGCCATGGACGGCATGGCAAGCAAAAGGTAACAATATAATGTTGCTAGACTCATTAAAGGGTGGTGGCAATAGAATGGCTGAAGTACGCACAAATGTTGCAGACATTAAATTAAAGCTGGCCAGCGATGAGGTACTTAGTGAAACCGAAGACCGTTGTGAGGCTTATGCTTTTCTATTTTTACACGGTTATCAAACCAGCCATTTTTGGAACGCCGATGAATATTCTGCGTTAGGATGCGACGCGTATCCAGTGGGTAGTTTCCGAAATAGCTAATTGGCTTAACGCTTTTTCTTTTATGAAGCTGAATTGTTTGAATAAATGAACTATCTATTAAGCTACGGCAGTTTGATGAATCGCTACAGTCGCGAGTTTTACTCAGGGCTCGTTGGCGACGTTATTCCTGTGGTTCTAAAAGGTTGGTCAAGAGGCTGGTGTACACAATACCCCGACGAGGCGGCAAGTTATGCCGGCGCATACCCAAGCCCTGGGTCTTTGTTGAACACCGTTTTGGTCGCTACCGAGATCGATGATGGCATTCGGCAACGTGAACGAGAATATCGGTTTACCGAATTAGACCGCAATCAATTTGATCTTCGGTCTGAGCAACAAGGTGATTTTGCAGCTGGCGCCGCACGCTATTGGATTTGCCAAACGGCTAATCCCGGCATCGCCGATCAAGACACGCCACTGCCTCAGTCTTATGTAGACACGTGTCTGCTCGGCTGTCTCGAATCTGGAGGCGAGGCTGATGCTCTAGAGTTCGTCGAACAAACCTCTGGCTGGGATGGTGTTTGGGTGAATGATAGACAATTTTCTAGGCCCATTTATCCAAGAGGGGCCCTAGTAAGCAATTCAAACTACCAGCAGATAGATGAAATTTTAGAAGCGGGTGGGGTTTTGCAATACCGCCAGCAAACTAGCTGGGCATAGTTCGGTACGCTAGTT
>CAWUWF010000014.1:0-5579 GCA_963925935.1 uncultured Arenicella sp.
CAATAATAAGGTCCGCAGCAGATTCTCGATGCTCATCCCAATCAACATCAGGGTCAAACTGCTGGCAGAATAAACTGGCCACGTGTTGCCCTGCAGGCGCTAAGCTATCGTCAAGTACCGACGGTATAAGCATTTCTACGATAGGCGCTTTTGACCAACCGTATTCTTGTGAGTCGCGGTAAGCCTTATTTATGTAAGCGCAGGTTGAAGCAATAACAATTCCGCCGGTTAGGTGTTCTGCCGAAGCACGACTTTGTTTTTCGAGGCAGGTAAAACGAGGAAGCTCACTTAGCGCTACATTCATCCGAAACGTACCTGATCCGTTTTTATAGTGCTTCATGCGTCGTGCAAAATCGATTGGTAGTTCTGCGCTATCGACAAGTTTATTAAAAAGTAGGCTCGGATTTAAATTTGAAACGATTATCTTAGCCTCTAAGGTTTCTCCGTTGTCGAGTGCCACGCCGTAGGCTTGTCCATCACGTATCAAAACCTTAGTCACTGCGCAGTCGGTGTCTATTAC
The DNA here is from genome assembly GCA_963925935.1 of uncultured Arenicella sp. Lineage (GTDB taxonomy): Bacteria > Pseudomonadota > Gammaproteobacteria > Arenicellales > Arenicellaceae > Arenicella. Next base: position 521 of record CAWUWF010000014.1, read on the forward strand.
CACGCCTTTAACTAAAGCTGATTTTGCCATAGCCTGAGTAATTGCACCCATGCCGCCCATAGCATGCCCCCAGACACCTTTCTCTCCATTGACCTCTCCAAATGCATGGTGCATTAGCACATAAGCTGAGCCGGGGGTGTTGGTGTCTGCGTAGTTGCCGACAATACCGTCAAATGCAAAGGCTCCTTTGACGTATTCGTTCTCGAAATAAAGGTCTAAAAAGTCGGACACACTTTTAGTGAAAACATCGAGTACGATGCGCTCATCTTCCAAGGGTAATTTTCGCAAGCGATTACCAAACTTAGCAGCTTTAAAAATATCTCTAATACTACCTCCGACATTCGGTGGTGATTCCAGTAAAAAGCTACGAATCAGGTCTGCCACCATGCCTGTATCTCTAAAGTAGCGCTCAAGATTGTCCGAATCTTGCTGTGAAAATTGCGCTATTTCAGTTTTAAGCTTGTCTGAACCTACTGGGAATGCCAGGAAGTTATCATCGTCATGTGGCCAGAAATTATTTACCTTGCGGTGAACTATTTTCAATCCATGCGAATGTAATTCTAGGTCGTTAATAACCTTAGGGTTAAGCAAGCTGACCGTATAAGCCGCCACAGAGTTACGAAATCCAGGATGGAACTCTTCGGTTACTGCCGCGCCGCCAACCACGCCTCTTCGTTCAAGTACTCTTACCTTTTTGCCAGACATGGCCAAGTAGTTTGCGCACACGAGTCCGTTATGCCCCCCTCCGATGATAATTACGTCTTGCATGTAAGCTTATTCCTAATTGTCTCTATTTGAATTTATGGCGTTGCAGTTGCTCGAATTTAAGCTACTAGTATTGAAAACTCGCTCAATGCTGTCAACATGACTTGTTTGCCGTAGTGAACTATTTTCAATCAGAATAACTCCAGCTAATTTGCGGCAGTTTTAAGTTTCTAATGATTCCTAGCTAGTGGCGTGATCCACGGCTACGCATGGGCAGGGTAGCAAAGAAACCCACCAGTGAGTAGTTGATTGCGATAGGTGTCAAGATTAAACCGTGTGAAAATAACTTGGAGACAATGATGGTTCAAGACATCACTCGATCAATTGCCGCATGCGTACTTGAAAATGGGTAGCGGCACGTCATCCTGAGCGCAGCCGAAGGATCTGTTCATAGCCTTGAGCCCCTAAGCCCCGCTCCGTGGCGGCGCTGAGAAGGCTACTAAACCGGCCTAACTTAGTGCCATTCAGGTATATCCCGTTCGATCCAAACCTATAAATCGAAGATGACAGCCTTGCCATTGGCTAATGGCACCACACAAAACGATGAATCATCTAATGAGTCTACTTGCCCTTCAAAAGCACCAATATCACAAGCATCGATTATCAGAATGTTTGCATGCTGACGATGCGCTTGGGTGAATTAGCCGCAGTTATGTTTTGATAAAGTTTACTAATGGAGACCAAAACTTGACAGCCGGTTGAAGAGCGGAGGAATAAGCGAAAATGCTTTATGTTTGCTACAATTAGCGTTTATTATTGCTATCCAATTCTGGTGAGTATGGTTGACCGATTGGCTGTTTGTGAAGCTTTTCTAAATCATAGTCGCGGGGTCAAAAGCTATAAGTGAGGTAATAGATGAAGGTGGAATTAGACAATAAACGTGTATTTATCAGTGCCGGCGCCGATGGAATGGGGCGATCGACGGTATTGGCAATGTTAGACATAGGGGCGAAGGTATTCACTTGTGACATAAATCAAAAAATGCTGAACTCCTTGCCTGCCGAGATTACTAGCTATCATTGCGATGTCTCAAACCCTGAGGATGTTGACGCTATGTTTGATGATTTCATCGATGATGGTTTAGATATTTTGGTAAATAACGCTGGAATTGGCGGCCCCACTAAGCCTATTGAAGAGGTTACTAACGACGAATGGCGGAAGACCATGAGCGTAGGCATAGACTCTCAATTTTACTGTTGTCGACGAGCGGTACCGGTGTTCCGTGATCAGCAGCAGGGCGTGATTATCAATATGGTATCGGCCGCAGGTATTTTGGGGTATCCAAATAGGAGCCCCTATGTAGCGGCAAAATGGGCGGTAAGCGGTTTAACTAAAACTTTGGCAATGGAGCTTGGCCCAGACAATATACGAGTCAATGGCATTGTTCCAGGCAACGTTAATGGTGATCGTTTAGACCGTGTTGTTGAAGCTCATGCGAAAGCAGAAGGGCTTGAAACCGAGGCGGTTCGCCACCTATACGCAATTAGCACCTCAATGCAGTGCTTTATAGACCCAGAGGAGATATCCAATTTAATTTGTTTCTTGTGCTCAGATCTCGGCAAACATATTTCTGGGCAAATTATAGGCGTAGATGGATATACTGAGACTCTTTATCCTCGTAGTTAAGTAAGAAGTTGAGTGATAGTGGTAAAAAGCACATAAACGATATTAGACCGCTTGGAAGGCTCGAACATTAACTCATCGGCGATGTTATAGGGGATAGGAGGCGATCTCATGAATGCAGGTTTGCAGAGAGTAGATCATACTTGCAGGACAGCGTATTTAGAAAGCAGTAAGGAAATCAATATCCCGTTTTACCAGAATTTTGGCTTTGAAGTTATCGGGAAACTGCTGTTGGAAAAAAGTTCGCCGTCACTTTGATTGATGTGGCACGAAGCCCGTTAACTTACGATCGGTGCCGAAATGAGATCACTGAAATCGGCGACATCGTTGACAATAAGTTGAGCATCGATCTGTATAGGCACTATCAATTCGATAAATTTTTCGCACCTATCAATACAACTATGTTGTAAGGCCGGAACACTGCAGCAACATTTATGCCAATTGACTTATGTTGTTGCCTGGGATTAGAACTTTGCTTCAGCCCATAGCCAAAATTTGCGAGCGTCCGCTTTATTAGTTTGCGTATCTCCAGCTGAATAGTTAGCGTACTTTGCACCCAGAGTGTATTTTTCTGCGACCTTGGTAGTGGCAGATACATCTAGTTCTGAGCCAAAATCAATGCTGGCTTTATCGCTATCGAATTGATGGTAGACCGCAGCTAGTTTGATGCTGCTTAGTTTCCCTCCAATTTTAAGAAATTTGTCTTCTAAGCCCTGACTAGGCGTAGCCAGAAATTGATCGGCGAAACCGTTGAATTTATGCAGTGTCGCCAAAGGTGTGGCGAAGCTGGTTTCCTTATCGTTGGCCAATATTTCAATGCCCACGCCTAGTGACAATTCGCCAAATTTGTAACCGGCTTCTAGCAGAAAGTAGGTCGGTTGTTCGCCGCTGTTATTTTCTTGCTGCGCAAATTCTAGGGTGTAGGAATACTTTTCAAATTCGCCGGCATAGCGCAGGCCTATGTTTTGCCATTTTGCAGACGAGTCGTCGACCTTAATATCATAGTAATAGGTGGAAAATACACCGTACGGTAGGCCAGTATATTTTGCGTCAATAAGTAGAGTGTCCTGGGAAATGTCTGTGAACGTTATGGTATTTCTCTGAGTGATATAAGCCGCAAATATAGATAAGTCTTTTGTTGGTTTATGTCCAACCGTCAGGCCATCAAATGTCTGTTCATGCTGACGCCATCCAACATTACCGATAAAGCGTGCATTGCCTCTGATAATTCGTTGTCGACCGAGGGTAACCATTGTCTGCTTATCGTTATAAACGATATTTAGTTGGTTTAATTCGGTATCAAGAGGATCTGCAATGATCGGATGACCGGTATTTTTCGGGCCGAGACTAGTGTTCAGCGGTCCTGCGCTTGGTGTTGAATAATCAGCCGAACCAATTCTACGAACGTCGTCAAACTCAAGGTATACCTTGAAACCTTTGTAGTTGTCAGTTCTATAACCCATGCGGGAGCGCAGCGTGGATGCTTGACTATCTTCGCTCAAATTATCCAGTGTTACATCCTCAAAACGGTAGCGAAAATTGACGCTTGGTTTACCAGAAACTAGCGCTTGGGCTAAGGGGGCTGCGTTTGCAGATGAATTGATCATTGAGACAATTAGTATCAGCGTTAGAGTTAAGAGAAAAAAGTTTTGTTTCATTTTAAAGTCATTAGATCTATTGGAAGTCATAAGATTTAGTAGTAGTAACGTTTTGACTACAATATTACGATGGGACACAGGTTTTATTGATTGAGGTCAATGTAACAGTCAGATATTAGTGCGATAACACCTGCCATACAGTGAATGCATGGCTAAGCGAGGGTTTACCCAAAAGAATGAATCAAAATACAGATAGAACAAGAATTTTATTGGAAATCGGTTTTCGGCCGTTTTTCTTAGGAGCGGGAATCTTTGCCGTGTTATCAATCGGCTTATGGTCTTTGATTTATCTATTCCAGCTAAACATATCCACTGCGCCTATTACGGTGTTGCAGTGGCATGCCCATGAAATGATCTACGGCTATGCATTGGCGGTGGTAGCCGGATTTTTACTAACGGCTGTGGCTAATTGGACTGGGCTTCCTACGTCTGTTGGTAAACCTTTGCTGCGGATGTTTGCCTGCTGGTGTCTAGCGAGAGTATTTTACTTGTTTGATAGTCAATTCTTACTTTTAGCGGGTTTATTCGATCTGGTTTTTATAGTGCTATTATTGATTTCAATTATCAGGCCCATTGCTAAAAAGCGGATGTGGATCCGCATGGCAGTTGTCTCGAAGCTTGTCCTCTTGTTTGTTTTTAACTGTGTTTTTTTACTCGGTGCAAGCGGCATTCTTAAAGATGGCGCGCACATTGGCGTGTATGGCGGCCTATACCTAATTATTGGCTTAATTTTGACAGTCGGTAAAAATTTGGTGCCATTCTTCATTGCTCGCGGAGTTGCATCCGAGGTCACCATTGCCAGCTTTCGCTGGTTGGATTTTACAAGCCTCGGTTTATTCTTGGTTTTCTTCGTCTTGGAATTATCAAGTTTTCTACCCAGATTCTCTGGCGTGGTGGCATTTGGGTTGTTTTTTGTGAACTGTATTCGGCTCGGTCAATGGCATACTCGAGGTATATGGAGTACACCGTTGCTCTGGAGCTTGTACTTGTCGTATTGTTTTATTTGTCTTGGC
>CAWUWF010000015.1:0-4733 GCA_963925935.1 uncultured Arenicella sp.
AGAAACGCATCAAAGGTCCCGTAATCGTTAAAATAGGAATAGCGAACCATTGGCTGGCCGAGCTTGTCTTCGCCATCAATATTTTCCACGCCATCAGTTTGATTGATCACATCAACTAAATGCTGTGATTCTGTGACGCCCCAAAATACTCGGCCAATACCAACCGAAAATTCAGAGTTATCGCTTAGCTTAGACCAAAGTAGTTGCCTTATATCAACGTGGCTGCGTTCGTCATCAACATTATCAAGCCTAAGGAAGGGCTCTATTACCAGTTGCTTATCGCCATCATTCCAATCTAGGAAATACTCTGCTTCGAGGCGCAGCGAGCTTTGCCCTTTGGACAATTGTGCTTGAGGCGACTGTTGCCAAAATAATCGTTGCTCGAACTCTAGGCTAGCGTTGAACGTTTGTGCCGCGTACAAGGGATCAGAAAATAGTAGGGCCCATACCAGAAGGTTAATTCTGTTCATCAAAATACAGCTGTGCCTGAATGCGATCAGCGGATGCTTAACGTGCACGCTGTAGACGGTTCTCGTTGAAGTCGGCGTCACTCAAGCTAACATCAAATTTTAAATCCTTAATCTCGAGGTCAGTGCTTTTGCCCGTTTTGTGATTCACCATAAATTGCTTATCGGCGCGCCAATACTTGTTCTTGTAGAGTTTGTAATCTGCTATCTTCAAGGTTTTCAAATGCGTATCGCGCTTGTCGTAAAAGTCAATTTGATGAACTCGGTAATGCTCTTTGTCGATCCGAGCAACCATTTTTGTGTAGCCAGAATATTTATCAACAGGGCGCATCTCGATCACAAAGACCGGCATGCCATTGAGTAGCTCTTCGCGCAGTAGATTGTACGTATTCTTTTCTACTTCGAACGACGAAAGATCTTCAAAAGCGAATTCGCTGCCTAGGAATGGGCCAGATTTGTTACGTGACGCTATGCGCTTAACCCGCTTAAGTGCTGGTAAGAATATCCATTGATCGTCTGAGCCAACGATGTGTGAGAACGACAGAAAAGCCGTGCCACGTACATCCGCAGGCGTATCAAAGATCGTCAACCCTTTGTCTCCGTCACCAACAACTTCGAGACTCTTATTGCGCATATTACGCACAACTTCTTGGCCCTTCTTATTACGCAGAGTCATCACCATCTCGCTCTGCGAATCATTCCAACCTAAATCGCGCACCTTAGCTTGCTTGGCAATTTCCAGGCCTGCTTCTTCTGAGGTTTGTGCAGCGATGCTAAAGCCATTAAAACTGACCAGCAGAATCAGCCCTAATTTTAGGCGGTTTTTGACACTTAAATGCATATTTGTATCTCCAAACTTATTACAAAAATAGGGTTTCACTATAACTAATTCAAGCTAATAAAAGGCGACTTTAGGCTGACTGATTAACTCATCGCCAACTAGCCACTGCTAAATAATTTGGCGCGCACCGTGGTTCGGTATTTTCTAGGTGTCATGGCTGCCAGCTCCTTAAACAGTTTTGTAAAATAGCTTACATCAATGTAGCCGACTCTATACGAAATTTCCTTGATACTTACGTTGCTGGTCCGAAGCAGTTCCTTGGCGGCGTCGATTCGACGAGTTTGTAGGTACTGTACCGGCGTCATATTGGTCGCTAGTTTAAAACGTCGGTTAAAAGTACGTTGACTCATTCCAAACAATTCTGCCAAGGCTCTGATTGAAATTGCTGACTTACTTAGATGGTTCTGTATCCATAGCTGTGCTTGTAACACGACTTCATCTGGGTGGTTTGAGTTTTCTTCTGCGTTGAAGCTAAGGCTATCGAAGGGTTGTCTTACTTCGTGAGAAAAATGACGCGACAGATGCTCTGAGACTGCGGCGCCAAAATAGCGATGTACGTGATGCAAGGTTAAATCGGTTAGCGCGTTAACACTTGCTGCGCAGTAGATATTGCCTGACGTGGTAATGAAATGTTGGCGTTTAAGTTGGACTAGAGGGTAGTCTTTCACAAACTGATCAAAATAATACCAGTGTGTTGTCGCTGGTCGGTCATTCAATAAGCCCGTCTCAGCAAGAAAACAGACGCCAGTGCCGGTGGCATTAATAATGGCACCGTGTTCATACTGCCAACGCACCCATTCGACTATTTCAGGGTGGCGTTTAATGATGGGGCGTGGATTACGCCACAAAGCTGGAAGGTAGACCATATCGAAAACGTCCTCGGAGAGAGACTCGTCTGGCAATAAGGACAGCCCTGACGTCTGGCTGGTGCGGGTCTGCAGAGGCGCAACTTTAACCAACTCTACCTGCCGATGAACTGAGACCGTCGCATCCTCATCACTGGACAACGAAGGAGGCGCTACCTTTAGCAATTTGACCATTTGATTTGCCGCAAAAAACAATTCATAGGCATTGCTGAAGCTGGTCACCAACATATTGGGGGATATTAAGAATGCGATTCGCATATAGGCGATATAAAGGGCTAATTATTGATTTAGATGGCCTATTTGGCCTATTAAATGGCCATATTACCACGTTCTATGTCTATTATTAGTCATATACTCGCGGCATAAACGTAACACTTTTTAATCAGGATTGGCTCATGAAGCCATTCCTCAGGAGCAATTTCATGACTCGACTTCCCGTAGTGGTTGGCTTTGGAGGCTATAACGCCGCTGGCCGAAGTTCTTTTCACCATGCCTACCGACGCACCGTGCTCGATAGCCTTACTGAAAGTGAGCAGCAGAGCACCCTGATTGGACTCGCTTGCATGATGAAGCTGGTCGAGTATCAAGACGGTGTTTACGTTGACGCCGACGGCAAGGGACTGAATGCCGAAGAGGTTGCGCAGAAGTATCGCACTACCATATTGCAGAACACATTGATTCGCAGAATCCATGCGGGCATGTTTGACCCCGACCGCGTACAGCAAAACAAGCAACTGGAGCTGAGTGATGGCGAGGGTGCTAAATTTAAATTACGTCGACGTGATTTACCCAATCCAATTCCAGCTAATTGGCAGGTAGAGACTATCGATGATAAACAGGTGGAAATCACCATTGAAGGCAATCTGTCGATTAAAATGACATCCTTCAGAAAATTCGAGTGGCAAGCAGCGGGCATGCTGCCAACCGGGTTTGAACCAGCTGATCACTATAGCTCGCGTTTTCACCCAAGAGGATTGCAGTTGGCTATTTTGGGCGCTTCAGACGCAATTAATTCCATGGGTATTCCATGGCAAACGATTTTAAATTCGGTGGACCCCGACCAGATAGCAAGCTTTGCCACCAGTGCCTTAGGTCAGACGGATGAATATGGCATTGGCGGCTATATGAAGGCGCGGCTTAATTCTGATCGGCCAACGTCAAAACAAATGGCCTTAGGTTTGAATTCAATGCCGGCAGACTTTGTTAATGCCTATGTCTGCGGCAACGTAGGGACAACCGGCAGTATGTCAGGTGCCTGCGCCTCCTTTTTGTACAATTTGAGATTGGCTGTTGATGACATTAAGTCGGGCCGGCATCGCGTTGTCATTTGTGGCTCTAGCGAAGCGCCAGTCACGCCAGAGGTTATGGAAGGTTTTGGTGCTATGGGGGCTTGTGCTACCGACGAGCGTTTGGCAAAGTTGGATGGCACTGAGGCAGTTGACCACAGCCGAGCGTCTAGACCTTTTGCTGATAATTGCGGTTTTGTGATGGGCGAATCCAGTCAGTATTTTATTTTAATGGATGATGAATTAGCACTCGAACTTGGCGCTGAAATTTATGGCGCGGTGACCGATGTGTTTGTTAATGCCGATGGTTTTAAGAAATCGATTTCTTCGCCCGGCGCAGGCAATTACATCACTCTAGCGAAAGCGGTAGCAGCGGCTAGTGCGATAGTCGGCAAACAATCGGTGTGTGAGCGCAGTATTGTCCAGGCCCACGGCTCCAGTACTCCACAGAACCGTATTACAGAATCCATTATATTCGATAAAGTAGCGCAAGCATTTGATATTAGCAGCTGGCCTGTTACTGCAGTGAAGGCGTTTGTTGGGCATCCTCTAGGCCCGGCCAGTGGCGATCAATTAGCCTCTACGCTTGGCATCTTCGCCGACGGCATATTGCCAGGAATCAAAACCGCTGATCGAGCAGCAGACGATGTGGTTGATGAGCGTTTGGATATAATATTTAAAGACAAGCGATTTGTCGCAGATGTCGCGTTTTTAAACTCAAAGGGGTTTGGCGGTAACAATGCCACGGCAACGGTTTTGTCACCAAATCTGGTCAACGATATGCTCGATAAACGTTATAGCAGCGAGCAAATTAGTGCTTATCATCAAAAGCGTGAAACAGTCAGGAAAGTAGCGCATGACTACGACCAAGCCGCATGCAATGGTGATTTGAATGTGATTTATAACTTCGGCACCGGAATCATCAATGAAGACGAGCTAACCATCTCAAAATCAGAACTAAGTATGACCGAGTTTCGATCCAAAATTAACTTGGATTTTGAAAATCCGTATGCCGACATGGTGTAAATAAGCTTGTCTAAGGATTTTGCAGAAGGGCTGCCATTCGACCTTAAGCTTTGTGGTGAGCATGTGTCGCTAGAGCCATTACAAAAACAACATTGTACCGAACTCGGCGATGCTGCCGCCGATGGCGAGCTTTGGAATTTACATTTCACCGGTGTGCCCAGCCAAGAAACAGTCGCGGCTTATGTCGACACCGCCTTAGAAAATAAGCTGGCCGGCACCCAGCACCCATTTGTGGTAAGGCGTGTCG
>CAWUWF010000016.1:0-6294 GCA_963925935.1 uncultured Arenicella sp.
CAGTAAAGTCGAAATAATATACCAGCCAGACATATGAAGTGAACCCTAGTGTTGGATACAGGTTAATAGTTGATGATTAAACTCCAAGACTAACGTTACTTTTCGAGAGGCTGTTTTGGGCAATTAGCTGCCTCTGAGCTACATCAGATTTGATTTAAACGACCGTCAGCTCCATACTCAAAATGGACATTGAAAACCGTGGTCTGTCCCCATTTATTTTCTGCAAGATAGATGGCACTTTTGATAAGAGCCCTCACGGTGGTATTGAACCAGATTATGATATTAATACACCGATTGTCACGACCTCCATCCTTTAAATCCCTTGATCTAGGAATACTTTGATCTGTCAGGTGTAAATATCACCGTCATTCCTGTGCGTGAACATGTGATTTCGATTTCTTCCTGCGGATTTATTCTTAGGTCATCGCCCCACAATCCTTGCCATTTGGCAAGGTAGTATAGGGAGCCAAATTTCACTTTGTTCCCCAATATTTTCTCAATGCCACCCTTCCATCCAAGAACAGGCAATTCATTCATTTCTGTCTTCCTAGCTAAATCTGGGTTTGTGTAGTGGTGAGCATGACCTTTTCTATTGGAACGAAAATACTGGTTTCGCAGTAATGGACAATTCAGACAAGTTCCTCATGGAAAGCTATGAACACTCTCCTGCCTTACGCGACCTTATCAGCGTGGCCAGGAATAAGGTAGCAGGGATTGATAACGTACTAAACGATTTACTTGAGGATTAATTCTCAACATTTACAATTTAGTTACCAATGATTTTAAGCGTTTTAGTGCCTGTAACTCCTACCTTACCATTAGTCGCTTGCTCTATGTATTCGCTCCACCATGACATCATAGCTCGCCTTTGTTGTAAGTAGTCACTGCGATTGTAAGCACGGCGCACGGCATTTTTGTCGATATGCGCTAAGGCGGCTTCGATAACATCTGGCGAGAACTGGTGTTCATTCAATGCGGTTGAACCAACACTGCGAAAACCGTGGGCTGTTTGACGGCCTTTGTAGCCCATACGAACTAATGCACGATTAACGGTTTGTGAATTAGCATGCTTACCTTGGCCTAACTGACTAGGGAATACGTGATCTAGATGGCCGCTTATCTGTCGCATATTTTCAAGAATATCGAGCGCTTGATCACTTAATGGCACTGTATGGTCGCGTTTTTTCCCTTTCATTCTATGGGCGGGAATATGCCAAAGGCGTTCTTTGAAGTCAATTTCACCCCAATGAGTGCCAGCAATTTCGGCAGGTCTTAATAACGTATGAAGACTCCACAATATTAAGTAACGTGTTGGGGTATAAAGATTCGCTATTTTAATGGATTGCAATAGTTCGGGCAGCTCATTAGGGTGCAAAGCAGGTTGATGCACCACTGTTCTTGTACTAAACGCAGCGGATATTTTGCTAAGTGGGTTATGCTCGACCACTCCTGTATTCACAGCAAAGTTCATCACTTGGTTTAATTTAGTTCGGACACGCCCAAGAGTTTCGAGCTTGTTTTGTTTTTCTAATGGTCGAAGCGTATCAATCACCAATGGCGCTGATATTTCTTTTAACGGGTATCCACCTAACGCGGGTAAGGCGTAAAGCTCCATGTGCCTTATGGCTTTTTTAACCGTTGTATCATCTTTATCTTGCCGCCACACATTTAACCATTGTTGATAAACGTTCAACAATGTAATCGAATGTTCTGCCGCTCTAGCCCGTTTTTGGCTATCACGGTGGCGCTTAGGGTCTATATTTTGACTTAGCAGTATTTTGGCCGCTTCTCGCTCTTTGCGAGCATTGGCTAGGCTAACGGTAGGGTATACACCTAAGCTGATCTTATTACGCTTTTGGGTGTAGGGGTGGTAGTAATTAAAAAACCACGTCTTGACGCCTTTAGCGGACACTCGCAGTAACAAACCTCCCCCATCGGCTAGTGTGTATTCTTTTTCTCTAGGTTTAGCGCGTTTTATCTCTGTATCGGTAAGCGGTGTAGTCGTTCTAGCCATATTAGTAACCCTGATTTAGCAACCCTACTATCCAAGGTTACCAACTAGGTTACTAAAAACTGGAGATATTGCAACATCTTATAGGATTAAAATGGACACAAAAATACCACAAACCTATTAAGAATGTCGCTCTCATGCTCTTTACTGGATGTTACCAGATTTATAAATGGTGCCCGGGGCCGGACTTGAACCGGCACGGTGTTGCCACCGAGGGATTTTAAGTCCCTTGCGTCTACCAATTTCGCCACCCGGGCTAACAGATGAATTAGGGATTGGCTCCCTTTTCAAATTTTTCATAACAGTTCGTTGCGAACTGCCGTTACTCCTTATAAATAAAAAATCGTGATGCGTGCTCCATAAAAAAATGGAGGCTAGAGCCGGAATCGAACCGGCGTACACGGCTTTGCAGGCCGCTGCATAACCACTCTGCCATCCAGCCGCTACACGTCTTTTTATTCGTATAAGTAAAAAGGGAAAAGAGGAGTTCTCTTTTCCCTTTTTACGGAACACTTTACCGAATTATTGGAGCGGGAAACGAGATTCGAACTCGCGACCCCAACCTTGGCAAGGTTGTGCTCTACCACTGAGCTATTCCCGCTTGAGGGGCATTATATTCAGATATAGCCCTCAGTCAATCATTGTTTTCGCTTTTAGTTAACTAATTCGCAACGTCTTAGACTAGTCGTCTTTTACCGCTGAATATGCTGCTGATAAATAAATCACCATTGACCATATTGTAAGGATTCCTGCGATATAGAGTAGCAATTCTCCAATCAGCAGCACCGGAATGCCAAACAATGAATACTTGAACAATAAAGCACCTATTGCGGTCATTTGCATGCCGGTTTTGTATTTACCGACTACCGAAACCGCCACATTAGCCCGTTTACCTAATTCCGCCATCCACTCACGCAAGGCCGATACGATGATCTCGCGGCTTATAATTATCAACACTGCTAGAATAAAAAACCAACTTGATTGAACACCGCCCCGCACTGCAGGGTCTGTGACAATCAAGATAAGCATGGTTACCACCAATAACTTATCTGCTACGGGGTCTAAAAACGCACCAAGTTTACTGGTTTGATTCCATTTTCTTGCAAGATAGCCATCTAGGGCATCACTGATACCCGCTAAGGCAAATACGATTGCATTAATCCAGTTGCCATACTTAATATCACTAAGTTGAACTGCGACAATAATCGGGATCGCTGCGATGCGAAAAAACGTGAGTAAATTTGGAATGGAAAAAGTCATTTTAAAGCGTTAGTTTTATCTATTGAAATCGCCAACGTCATACTAAGTGTGGCTTTTCGCGAGTGTATCATCAAAGACCTTGGATAGAAGCCCGTGACAATGTAATTTACTGAAAACCCTCTATTTTTTTAGATGGTGGTAGATCTTTTCAGCAAGATCTACATTAATACCTGTTACTTTATTTAAGTCCCTAATGCCTGCCTGTTGAATGCCCTGCAAACCGCCAAAATGCTTTAACAGTGCTTGTCGGCGTTTGTGCCCTATTCCTGGTATTTCCTGTAGCACCGATTGGATTTGTGCTTTGCCTCTTCGCGCTCGGTGACCGGTAATCGCAAAACGATGCGCTTCATCTCTAATTTGCTGAACCAAATGCATTGCCGCAGAATTAGCAGCCAGTTTAATACCGATTGACTGGCCTTCTATAAAGAGTGTCTCTAAGCCCGGTTTACGCCCCTCCCCTTTGGCAACGGCTACTAGCAACACTTCGCTGATTTGAAGCTCTTTCATGATCGCTGCGGCGGACGATAGCTGGCCTTTGCCACCATCAATTAACAGCAGATCAGGCAGTTTGCCTTCTTCTTTTAAAACTCGCTTGTATCTCCGCTCAATAGCTTGTCGCATGGCGGCGTAGTCGTCGCCCGGCGTGATGCCTTTGATGTTGTATCGACGGTAATCTGTCTTAGTGACGCCTACCTCTGTAAACACAACACAGCTGGCCACGGTTTGCTCGCCTTGAGTATGACTAATGTCAAAGCACTCTATGCGTTTGATTGTCTCGTCAAACGAGAAAACTTCACTCAGTGCTTCAAGGCGTTGCTGAACACTTTTTGCCTCTGCTTGATGGCGCTTAAGTCGCTCAGTGACATTCAGCTGGGCCATGCCGAGCCAATCACGACGGCTTCCGCGTACACTATGCGTAATAGCCACTTTATGCCCAGACTGCTCACCGAGCCACTGCTCTAGGTTTACTTGATCATCAATTTTAGTGCCTACGATAATCTGCTTGGGCGCAGGCCGTTTGTAATAATACTGTTGGATAAAAGCAGCAAGAATTTCAGCTTCACTAAAGTCTAATGAAACGGAAGGGAAATGGCCATTGCTGCCACTGTGTCGGCCGCCTCTAATAAAGGTAACCTCTACACACACTTTACCGTGCAAGCTGGCAGCGGTGATGATATCTATATCACTATGGCCTGAGGTTATCGATTGATGAGACTGAACTCGGCGCAGTGCATTAATTCGGTCGCGCCAACCTGCCGCTTCTTCAAAATTCAAACCCTTTGAAGCTACCTCCATGTTCTTTTGTAAAAGCTTATTAAGCGACTCGTCTTTACCCTGCAGGAACATACCGGCAAGATCGATATCTTTTTGATAAGCGTCGTGCGATATGAGCCCGACACAAGGCGCAGAACAACGTTTGATTTGATGCTGCAAACAAGGCCGTGAGCGATTGCTAAAAAACACGTCATCGCATTGGCGTACGGGCAATACCTTTTGCAGCAATGCCAAAGTATCGCGAATTGCAGTAACCCCAGGATAAGGTCCAAAATATCGACCAGGCTTGCTGCGGTCTCCTCGATAAAAACTCAAACGCGGAAACTCGTGACTATCGTCAATATGTATAAACGGATAGCTCTTGCTGTCTCGCAAAAGTATGTTGTAACGCGGTTTACGGTCTTTGATTAAATTCGATTCAAGAATCAGCGCTTCATTCTCAGTGTGGGTAACCGTAACCTGGACATCGACCACCTTGGCCATCATTGCCGCAGTTTTGATAGGCATGCCGCTAGTTCTAAAGTAGCTAGACAATCGCTTCTTCAAGTTTTTAGCTTTACCCACGTACAGCAAGGCCTCAGCATCATCAAACATTTGATAGATGCCTGGTGCTTGACCTACGTTACTTAAGAATGTTTTTGAATCGAACGCCACTTATCTATAAAACCTAAAACTTAATGAAACCAGAGAATAACCACATAACAAATAGTTGAAGAGAGCCTTTAGTACCAACTGAGAACAGAATAGCCCAGAACTAGCCTATTATAACTGGTCAGAGGCATCCCGAATCCCCTATAATCGCCGCCTAATCAAAATACGTGCAAAAAAATACAGTAATTTAAAATGGCAAAAATCTCAGCAAACGAAATTCGTATTGGCGGCTTAATTGAACATAAAGGTAATCTTTGGCGTGTTCTCAAAAAAAGCCATGTCAAACCGGGCAAAGGTGGTGCGTTTGTTCAGTGTGAACTTAAAGATATTATAAACGGAACCAAGTTAAATGAACGGTTTCGCTCTACCGATAAGGTCGAAAAACCGCACGTTGAACCAAGAAAAATGCAGTATCTCTACGCCGATGGCGATGACCATATCTTTATGGATACAGAGAATTATGAGCAATTGACTCTTAGTGCCGACGATATTAGCGAACAAGCAGGGTATTTATTACCGAACACCGACGTGCAGATTAACTTTTACGATGAAACCCCCATCGGCGTCGACCTACCGTCTAACGTCGTTTTGGTTGTAGCCGACACCGAAACCGTTGTAAAAGGCCAAACCGCAGCCAGCGGCGGCAAACCAGCCACCATGGAAACAGGCATTCGAATCATTGTGCCTACCTTCGTGAATATCGGTGAGAAGATTAAGGTCAATACTGAAACTGGCGAGTATGTTGAGCGCGCTAACGATTAGTTAGGTCTCGTAAATTGTTATCAGACCCTTGGCAACTTAAAACCGTCATTTGGAAGGAGTATAGCGGCTTGAGTAGTCTGCCTCTTAATTGAGTTAATGGCAGATCCTTCGGCTACGCTCAGAATGACGAATCGGGAAGGCCAGCCCCGTCCATGTCCCAATCAGTATGACTGATTGAGGGATGAGATGAAGATAAACAGTCGCAGGTCGGCGATAGCCGACCTGCTCAAATTCTAGTACAATCTTGCAACATGAATACTATGTCCCGGTAGCTCAGTTGGATAGAGCGGCCGCCTCCTAAGCGGCAGGTCGGTGGTTCGAATCCACTCCGGGAC
>CAWUWF010000017.1:0-3078 GCA_963925935.1 uncultured Arenicella sp.
TTTGAGTATCGCCGCAGAGCGAACTTCAAAATCAGGATCTTCAACAACTAGTTTTCTCAAGACCTCCTGATTATCGCTATCCTTTGATTTTAACTTGGCAAGCGCTTGAAGTCGTTTTTTGGGATCTTCGCTTTGCCAGTCATTGCTGAAAATATCATTTAACATATCTTGTATAAGTGCTGTGTGCGCTGCTGTGAGGGAAGTAGTATTATCTTTGAAGGGTATTCTAAGCCACTCTTAGCAATAGCGATAGCTAAACGCGCAATCGATTTTCTCGGCTATTTAGCCTAGATAGCCTGTGCGATAAGCTATGCTGCTTTGACCGTCACAGGCACACCGTTTAGTGCGGCATTACCACTCATTTTATCTATAAACTTATCATCGGTGAGTTCGTTACAATTAACCCCCTGCTGCTGGGTGGCAATTGCCATTTTAACTCCTTTGCGGTTGTGTCCCCAGCCGTGCGGAAGGCTTACCACGCCGGGCATTACTTCGTCGGTAGAGATGACCGTGGTAGTCACAGCGCCGACTCTGGATTCTATTGTGACCTGTGTTTCATCTTCTAAGCCTCGCGCTGCCATATCTTGCGGGTGCATCATTAACTGCCAGCGTGGCTTGCCTTTAACTAAACGATGATAGTTGTGCATCCATGAATTATTACTACGCACGTGCCTGCGACCAATCAGTAATAGATCGTCAGGATTGTGTTCTGATTTAGCATCGTGAAGACGGGCCAGGTCATCAATGTAGATTTTAGGTGCTAAATTGATCAAGCCATTATCGGTCGCCAGACGCTGCGCCAAGCTTGGTACCAGTGGGCCTAGATCTATACCATGAGGGGCCGCTTTTATTTTATCCATAGTGAGTGCTACTTCTGGGTTTTGCGCTGGCCCATAGAAATCTGCTTCAATACCTGCTGCTACGACTAGATCCGGCGCCGGCATCGGTCTGAATTCTTGATTCTTGAGCTCTGCAATCTTCGCTGATAACGCATTGAAAATTTCCCAATCATGCAGCGCGCCTTCAGTTCGATCGAAGATGGCTGGGTTGTAGCGCGCTGTGTTATGTACCGCCAATCGATGAAAGGCGATGTCATAATGGTCGTGCTCTAATGGGCTGGGTGGCGGTAAAATGACATCTGCATGTGCAGTAGTCGCATTGATATAGAAGTCGACAGCAACGTAGAAATCTAAAGATGCAAAAGCTTTATCTAAGTGACTTGCATTGGTGTTGGAGATGACCGGGTTACCTGCGATAGTTATCATCGCACGAATTTGGTCTTCGCCTTCGGTAAGAATTTCTTCTGCCAGGGTAACGGCCGGCAGTTCTCCGGCAAATTCTGGTAGGTCGCTAACCCGTGAGCGATAGACATCAAAATGCCCGCCGGCCGGAGTGCCTTTGCGCACGTAAGCAAAGGCAGGGGAGGTGAGTAAAGCGCCGCCCACCACATCAGTAGCGCCGATCAAGATGTTGATTACTTGAATAGCCCACTGGCAGACACCGCCAAATTCCTGAACCGATACCCCCATACGACCGTATAAAACGGCTTTGTCGGTGACGGCTAATTCTTTGGTTAGTTGGTGAATGTCATCGGCAGATATACCGGTTTGAGACTCTGCGAGTTCCAGACTGAAGAGTTTAGAGGCTTGTTCTACTTCCGCTAAACCATCCAATAACTTACTTAAATGGCCGGTTCGGACCCAGTTCTCAGAGAGCAGTAAGTTGATCATCGCCATCAATAGAAATGCATCTTTGCCTGGGCGAATGAAATGATGTTGATCGGCAATCTCAGCGGTTTCACTACGACGTGGGTCAATCACAATAAAACGTCCGCCTCTTTGCTGAATTGCTTTTAGACGTTTAGGTGCATTGGGAACGGTCATGATACTTCCGTTGGAAGCCATTGGGTTACCACCCATAATCACCATCAACTGAGTGTTGTCGATATCGGGTATTGGCAGCAGAAACTGGTGGCCAAGCATTTGTAGGGCCGCGAGTTGGTGGGGTAGTTGGTCTAGCGATGTGGCGGAGAAGTGATTTCGGGTTTTGACCGCTCGCCTAAGTAAGGTGCCATGCGTGATATTGCCGTAGTTGTGAACACCCGGATTGCCAGCATAAAATCCAACCGAATTGGCGCCATGGCGTTGCTGCGTTTCAACCAATCTGGTGGCGGTTAACTCAATTGCTTCATCCCATTCGATTTCTTGCCAATCATCACCGACCTTTTTGACCGGCTTGCGTAGTCGATCTGGATCGTTATGAATGTCCGCAATCGCGGTTGCTTTTGGGCAAATATAACCTTTGCTCAACGGGTCTTTCTTATCGCCTTTGATCGAAAGGATCTCTGTGCCCTGAGTTTTAATTTCGAGACCACAAATTGCTTCACATAAATGGCACGCACGAAAGTGAGTATTGACGGGGCTATTCATAGTCTCTGGCATGATGGTTGTTTCCTGTATCACTCTTTGGCCGATGCTTTTCAGCTTTGCTGAAAGGCTTAGTGTTTTTTCTGAATACAGAATATCGCATAGTTCGAAAGATGTCTGTGATCAGAATTAATGATTGAAGGGTATCAGTCTAAGTGATGGTGTTAGATTTTTTAATTGATCACCTTCATTGGCGGAGTGATATAGCCAGAATGTTGCTCAAGTGATGTCGCACTTTCAAAGTCGTAGTGACTGCGATTTTATTCGCTTTTGACTCTTCGTGAGCTAATGATGCTCGGGCCTTAATCCTGCTATTCAGGGCTTAGTCTTGTCAGGAGTGGTTTTTGAAGTGCTTGCACAATTAAAACTGTGGCGACTCATGTTTGTTCGTTCAGCGAGGGTGTTACTGGAGGTTTTTTGCGCTCTTTCAGTGATCTTAAGTCTTGAGTGGTTCAACGGAGTTTTCTAGGTTGATGGAGTCGAGCGAATACTTGGGTCATACTGGGCACTTCGATTGATAAGTTTAACCCAAGCTAGGCTACCGATAAATTGACGTTTTTAAAAGTTAACCCCGAACTACAGGCCGCGATAACGGAATTGGAAGAGTTGGCGGGAAGCACCTGTTTTAACCTAGATGACCAGGTCATCTAGG
>CAWUWF010000018.1:0-5247 GCA_963925935.1 uncultured Arenicella sp.
GTTAACTTTTTTATAATCTTCCACAGCGTTTGTTTCTCTCGGAGCTTTTGTTTACTAGCTATTCTCTACTAAGGGTTTTCGAGTTATGCTATCGCCCGCAATGATAACCGATAAAAATCATCCAATGAGCATTTTAAACACTAGAAAAATACTGATCCTCGTATGCCTCGTCGTAATCGTCAGTGGCTGTGCGGGAAAGAAGAAAACTGAAGACAATCTTGCTCAACAACAAGTGGAGGAGCTTTACACTAAAGGTAAGAATGCCTTAAAAACAGGCAATTACTCTTTTGCCACCCAGTATTTTCGGGCCTTAGAAGCAAACTACCCTTATGGTGAGTATACCGAGCAAGCTAAGCTCGATATGATGTTTGCGTTTAACAAGTCTGGCCAAATTGACAAAACGGTTGAAGCTGCTGAGAACTTCATCAAGTTATACCCCACTCACAAGAATGTGGACTACGCGTATTACATGAAAGGCGTGGCAAGTTTTGAGCGTAAACAATCTTCTGTAGATCGGTTTATGAAAGGCGGTAAAGCGGCAATTCGTGACCCAAAACCTTATCGCGACTCTGAAGAAGCCTTCAACGATCTAATTAAGCGCTACCCTCAGAGTATCTATACGCAGGACGCCAAACTACGAGTAATCTTTATTCGCAACGCATTAGCGAAAAGAGAATTGGCAGTAGCGCAGTTCTATTTTGACTCCAAGACTTTGGTTGCCGCAGTCAATCGTTGTAAAACGATTATCTACAAGTACGAGACAAGTCCCGCCGTTGAAGGTGCGCTGGTCTTAATGGAAAAAGCCTATGCTGAAATGGGACTGGTCAAGCTGGCCAAAAGCACTCACGGCGTCTTATTAGAGAACTTCCCTAATTACCAACAAAAGCCTTTTGAAGCCAAGAAAAAAGGACTCCTAAGCCGACTAAACCCTTTCTAGAGTTTAGTCGCATTGGGAACAGGTTTTGATTCACGTTTGAGTCTGGATCTCGCCACGGCCATTGCCGCGTAATTTAATTTAATTGGTCATCAGGACTCGGCAATCTTAGTTACTTTTTTGTGAGCCTACGCGCTTGAGCACAGCTGTAAAACGTGGCGCAGCATTGCGCTCTAAGTGATAGCTTAATTCGCTCCCTGAAAGGTTTAAGCTCACGGTCCAAACATTGGTCGATGCAGCGGGAATCACCTCGGCGGTATGCTGGTCAGCCTCAAACGACTGGCTTAGGCTAGTGCCAGAATCATTCGCCATGCCGCCATACATATTCACCTCATCCGGCGTGCCATCTGGGTGGCGATGATCATGCTTAAGCTGCAACCCGCCTTCTATGCGACTAAAGATCCAGGTTCGGGAACTATCTTTGCCAACCAAGAATGGAACTCTCAATTGGTTTTCGTCACATTGATCAAAGTTCGCCACCAACAACTTTCCCGCGAAGCTATCCTGACCATCTCTAGGGAATGTCATTGCACCTTCAAAACGAGCGCCGCACAGCGCCTTTAAGCCTTCAAAGTATTGCTCTTGGTTACTCGACTCAAGCGAATGACTTGCTGAGCTTACAACGGATAAGCTAAACATCACCCCCAATACACCCATCTCTAGTTTTTTAGAACGGGTATTCACATTAGTTTTCATAACATCCTCGATACTTTTTAGTTTGTATCTTTTGATCATCACTTAATCAGAGATTCCCTTCGGTCGAAATCCCGACGTGATCGGATAGCGTCTGTCTCTGCCAAAAGCACGTTTGGAGATACGAACGCCTGGGGCTGCTTGCCTGCGCTTATATTCATTGAGATCAACCATTCGAATTACCTGTGAGACATAACGCTCGTCAAACCCTTTGGCCACAATGTCTTTGGGGGCTGTGTCATGTTCGACATACAACTCTAAAATTGGGTCGAGAATTTCATAGGGAGGAAGGCTGTCTTGATCGATTTGATCGGGGCGCAGTTCCGCAGATGGTTCACGCGTAATAACCCGCTCTGGGATGACTTGCGAAATGGTGTTGCGGTACTTCGACAACTCATAAACCAATATCTTTGGCACATCCTTTATCGCGTTATAGCCACCGACCATGTCGCCGTAAAGGGTGGCGTAACCTACCGACATTTCACTCTTATTACCGGTGGTTAATACCATACGCCCGGTTTTATTGGAGTACGCCATCAAGGTTAAGCCTCGACACCGAGCCTGAATATTTTCCTCCGTTGTATCTTGCTCAGTTTTACCTTCGCTTGCAAATATTGGAGTCAGCTGTTGCACGAACGCATCGTACATCGGCTCAATTGAGATTACGTGATACTTGATACCCAGCGCCTGCGCCTCGGCATGGGCATCGAACTTACTGATATCTGAGGTATAACGAAATGGCATCATGATCACATCGACGTTTTCTTTACCCAGAGCATCCACCGCAATGGTCGTGGTCAAAGCAGAGTCGATACCGCCAGACAAGCCGATAACGACGCCCGAGAAACCATTTTTTAGAACATAGTCTCGCACACCCAACACCAATGCATTGTAAACGCTGGCTAGAAACTCCGACTCAGGAACTATTTCACTACCAATAACTTCAACCCCCTCTTCGCCGTTGACTAAGGTCACCGCACTCAACCCCTCCTCAAAGCTAGCCATTTGATGTACTACCTGTCCGTTATGGTCGGTCGCGAACGAGGCCCCATCAAACACCAACTCGTCTTGCCCGCCTATTTGATTGGTGTAAATAACCGGCGTTCGTAGGGCCTTAGCACGCTCACACACAACAACTCTGCGCTCAGGTATTTTATTGGTGTGGTAAGGCGAGCCATTGATATTGATGATCACCTGCGCACCTGCAGCAACCGTGTCTTCTACTGGGCCTGTATGCCAAATGTCTTCGCATACCGTTAAACCAATCCGGCAGCCTCGGTAGTCGATCACACAGGGTTTATCGCCAGCGGAGAAATAACGCTTTTCGTCAAAGACACTGTAATTGGGTAGTTTTATCTTTTTATATTCGTGCGTTATTTCTCCATTTTGAATCAACGCGCCGACATTAAACAATCCCTCTGCAGTTTTCTTCGGATAACCGACAATCAAATCAATCCCTTTTACCGAGTCACAAAGGCGTTTGAGTTGCTGTTCGACCCGAGAGTTGAATCCGGGGCGCAACAGCAAATCCTCAGGCGGGTAGCCAGTGATAACCAATTCGGAACAAACCATCAAATCGCTCTGAAGGTCCTTTCTGGCTCGCTCTGCAAATTCAATAATCTTGTCTACATTATCTTCTATAGCACCAACAACAACGTTGATCTGGGCTAAGGCAATACTAATTTCACCGCTCATAGGGTATCTTCTGGCTCAATGAATTGTTTGCAAATTATATAGCCTAAGGTCGCCCGTGCATATTGTTGTTCACCCCCGTTTAAATGAGATCGATGCCGATCAGTGGAATGCCATGTTGGCAGCCAACAACCCGTTTATGCGGCACGAATTTTTAGATGGCTTAGAGTCCAGTCGCTGCGTCAGTGAAGCGAACGGCTGGGAGCCTGCTCACATCGCTGTCTACCAAGACCAATCTGCTGACAAGCTGATTGGCGCCATGCCTTGCTACATTAAGGGCCATTCATATGGCGAGTATATTTTTGATTGGAGCTGGGCCGATGCACATCGTCGGCATGGACTCGAATACTACCCAAAGCTCAGCAATGCAGTTCCGTTCACGCCCGCGACTGGCGAACGCTGGCTGGTTGCTGAAGGTGAAGATTCAGCACTGATAGTTAAACACATGATCGGTAAAGCACTTGAGATAGTCAGTGATCGTAATTTATCGAGCTTCCATAGCCTATTCCTTACGCAGCCACAGTTTAGCGCTGCTAAAAACCTCGGCTTGCTTGGCAGACATAGCAGCCAGTTTCACTGGGAGAACCGGGGCTATCGCGAGTTTTCAGATTTTCTGACACAGCTAAGCTCCAAAAAACGTAAAAACATCAAGCGTGAGCGTCGCCGTGTACAGGAAACTGGAATTGTCTATCGCTGGCTGTCTGGCGACCAACTAAGTGAACAGGCGGTGAATAAAATGTACGCATTTTATTCACGGACTATCGCCTATTACGGTGCGCAATCGTATCTAAATGAAGACTTCTTTAAATACCTTGGTGCCTCCTTCAATCAGCAAACCCTATTTTTATTCGCTGAGTACGATAATCAAGTAATTGCTGGGGGCCTCTACTTCAAAAGCGATGACACACTATATGGTCGCTACTGGGGCGCACTCGATAATTTCCATAGCGTACACTTTGAAACCTGCTATTACCAAGCGATAGAGTGGTGTATAGCGAACGGCTATCAACGCTTTGAAGCTGGGGCTCAAGGCGAGCATAAACTAGCGCGCGGTTTGGAA
Organism: uncultured Arenicella sp.; assembly: GCA_963925935.1. Taxonomy (GTDB): domain Bacteria; phylum Pseudomonadota; class Gammaproteobacteria; order Arenicellales; family Arenicellaceae; genus Arenicella. Next base: position 4,380 of record CAWUWF010000018.1, read on the forward strand.
CCGCACACCACCTATTCTGCCCATTGGATCAGCAATCCCCAGTTTCGTGATGCAATCGCCGACTTTTTAGTTCAAGAAAAAGACCATCTTGAGCACTATTCAACTGCCATGCAGGCACATTCACCGTTCAAACAAGAGATCTGACCTGTGGTTAACTTTGTGAGGTTCCCTGCCCTAAGCAATACTAATGAAGACGGTTTATTAGCCATGGGCGGCGATCTTAGCGTCGATACCCTTGTGTCAGCCTATAGTCAGGGAATCTTTCCTTGGTTTAACCACGATCAGCCGATTCTATGGTGGTCGCCTGACCCGCGACTGGTTCTTTACCCCGACCAACTAAAAGTATCTAAGAGCTTAGCTAAACTAGTTCGCCAGCAACGCTTTGAAGTAACTTGCGATCAGGCATTTCAACAGGTAGTGCGATGCTGCGCCTTACGAGGCGCAGAAAAATCAATCAGCGACCCCGCAGACACATGGATCACCCAAAGCATGCATGATGCCTACTCGGAATTATTCGACAAGGGTTATGCGCATTCGATTGAGGTATGGCAAATAACAGCAGGACAAAGGCTCCTGGTGGGCGGCTTATACGGTGTCGTTCTGGGTAAAGTCTTTTTTGGAGAGAGTATGTTCAGCGAGGTAAACAATGCCTCAAAAATAGCCCTATTTAGTCTATGCAGCCGGCTACGACAACTTAAATTTGATCTTATTGACTGTCAGGTAGCGAGCGAGCATCTGCTTAGCCTGGGTGCCTTAGAAATACCTCGAGATGTATTTCTAAGGCACCTTAAGAGCATTAACATTTCCGATACCTCGGAACATTTTAGCGATGATTTATAATCTTAGGTTTGCTCGGCCGGTAAAAATT
>CAWUWF010000019.1:0-4973 GCA_963925935.1 uncultured Arenicella sp.
CTAATTCCAAAAAACCAAAGCTCGATAAACATCAGTGATTTCAATCAATTACTGAGCCCTACAAGCCCTTAACAAGGGAGCTGCATTCTACTCATTCTGGCCTGCTGGTCAACACTTATTTAAAACTAAATTCCAAAATGGTGCTGGTCGCTAAAAGCCTCTTAAAAAGACGCTTCGTTGACTGTCTGGAGCGAGGTGCATTTTACTCATTTAAAGCCTCGGGTCAACACATACTTGAAACTAAATTTCAGATTGCTTTGAGCCAAATTTGGATCCGATTCCAGCGGTCGCTGCTTATCTTGATGAAGGCGCATTCTACGTATTTATTGGCGTGGGCCAACACGTTACTGAATTTATTTTATTCGATTGCTAATAGATCATTGCTAGGTGATAAGCAGCCTTATTTTGACTCTTGAACAAAGTATTAAGCTTAGCTTAAGTAGGCCCGCTTGATTTCCGCCTCGCGAATTTTGGCGCGAGTAGAAAGTTGAAGTCCCCTGCCCTTTTCTGATCAGGCCATTATTAGGCCCTAGGCATCCGGCGGCGCTGTCAATGTTGACGAACACAACAAGGCTATTATCGAAATGACTAGCCAGGCTTAATGCGCGCAAACTTTCGCTTACCCACTTGCAAAACGAAAGCACTGGTTTGGCTGACCAATTGCTTGGGATCTGCTACCTTCTCTCCATCAATTTTAACGGCTCCTTGCTTTACCATCCGCATCGCCTCAGAAGTACTCTCACACAGCTGCGCTTGTTTAATAAGGTTTGCAATGGGCATTGCTTCAGCTAGATCAATCACTAACTCCGGCATGTCGTCCGGGATGGCATTCTTCTGAAAGCGTTGAATGAAATCTTGCTTGGCTCTCTCTGCCTCGCTGCTTGTATGGAACCTAGAGATAATTTCTTCGGCTAGCAAAAACTTAATATCACGTGGATTACCACCTTCTGAGATAGCCGATTGAAAGCCTTCTATTTCTGACCAGGGCCGAAAACTAAGTAGTTCGAAATACCGCCACATTAAATCGTCTGAAATTGACATGAGCTTGCCAAACATCTCGTTTGGGGCATCGGTAATACCGATGTAATTACCAAGCGATTTAGACATTTTTTGGACGCCATCTAGACCCTCCAACAACGGGACTGTCAAAATTGCCTGCGGTGGCTTGCCGTAGGCCTTTTGCATATCTCGCCCGACCAATAGATTGAATTTTTGATCTGTGCCACCCAACTCTATATCCGACTCTAAGGCAACCGAATCGTAACCTTGCACTAGCGGATATAAAAACTCATGGATGGCAATCGATTGATGGGCAGCATAACGCTTACTGAAGTCATCTCGCTCTAACATGCGCGCTACCGTATATTGGCCTGACAAACGAATCATCTCTGCAGAACTCATCGCACTCATCCACTCTGAGTTGAAGCGCACCTTAGTGAGCTCTGGGTCGAGTATTTTGAACACCTGCTGTTGATAGGTTTGAGCGTTTTGCTTGATCTCTTCGGGCGTCAGCGCCGGACGCGTAACGCTCTTACCGGTGGGATCTCCGATCAAACCAGTGAAATCGCCTATTAAGAAAGTAACATTGTGTCCCATTTTCTGAAACTGACGTAGCTTATTAATCAACACTGTGTGCCCCAAATGAAGGTCTGGAGCGGTTGGGTCAAAGCCAGCTTTCACTTCTAGGGGGCGACCTAACTTAAGCTTCTCCTCAAGCTCGGCCACCGGGATAATTTCATCTGCACCACGCAGGAGTTCGCGAATAGTATTGCTTACGTCTTCAGACACTGTTTTAAGCCTTCCAAATTAGATAGTTTTGATTAATCGCTAGCCTGACATAAGGCAATAACGAAACGCGAAGATTAAACGCATAGAGATACCGTTACAAGACCTAGTTAGCCAGCAATAACAGGTTTATTGTCATCAACAATAAACCGACTTCATGCGACCATTATCATACTCCTACCTATTTACTTAGTTTTATATAATAAACCCCCCTAAATAGACAAATTACTATTATAATTCACTTATATACCTTTGCTTACAGTGCCTTAAGGCCGCAAAATAGTGCACTGATTGAATCCCCACAAAGATTGCATAGAAATTAAATATATTCTCCCATATGATCAACTTCCTCAGGCAGCAGCTTTCTAGAAACCCCCATCAGTTGAATAAAGCACCGATTAAAAAGCATCACTACATTCTTGGCGCAACGGCGATTGTGCTTGGCAGTTGGATCACTCACACGACAACAGCAACCGTTTACGATCGTTTCAATAATCGCCAAGCCTTGGAGTTTGCTCAAGCAATCCCTAATAATGGCCGTGCGCTTAATGGCGGTTTGCCAGACGATTATTTCAATGAGTCCTTGAAGATAACACAGGGCCCGTTATCTGAAAATATTAGCCTTGCGCAATCGCCGTTACTGGTAAATGAAATACCACAAATCCAGCTGCAAGAGACTACCCATAAGGTAAGGCGCGGGGATACCCTCGGCTCCATCTTTAAGAAATTAGGCTTCAATCCGGCTTTTGCACACCACATCAGCACTCACCCCGTTGCCAAGCAGTTAGTGTCACTGGCGATCGGCAAACAACTGGCATTTAGAACTGATGAAAATTCCAAGTTGAAGCAGCTGACTTATCGACTGTCGGCTTTGCAAGAGTTGGTGGTTGACTTTGAAGGTACAAGCGTAGGCGACGCTTCGGTGGTAGAGTTGCTCTACCAAGTACAACAAAAATCAGTATCAGGCGAGATTACATCATCACTATACGAGGCGGCTAAGGACGCAGGACTAAGCACCAATTTAGCGATGGAAATGGTGCGCATCTTTGGCTGGGATGTTGACTTCGTATTGGATATTCGTCAAGGCGATAGTTTTCACGTTATATATGAACAGTTGCAGCAAGATGGCGAAAACCTTGCTGATGGAAATATTCTTGCGGCTGAGTTCACTACTCAACATCGCACCCATCGTGCGATTAGATTTGACGATGGCCAAGGCAGCGCTAGCTATTACACCCCAGAAGGACAAAGCATGCTCGGCACTTTCCTGCGTTCTCCAGTAGAGTTTAGTCGCATATCATCTCGCTTTGGCAGGCGTAAACACCCAATACTAAAGACTTGGCGCGCCCACAAAGGCGTAGATTACGCTGCCAGTCGAGGCACACCTATTAGAGCGACTGCTGACGGCAAAATTGTTTCTGCCGGAACCAAAGGCGGGTATGGCAAGACAGTGGTTCTGCGCCATGCGGGTCGATTCACCACCCTCTATGGTCACATGAATGGTTTCGCCAAAGGCATTAGGTCAGGTGGACGGGTTAAACAGGGCAATGTGATTGGTTATATTGGTAGCACTGGCTTAGCCACAGGACCTCATTTGCATTACGAGTTTAGATTAGATGGCGTACATCGCAACCCGCTGACCTATAAAACCCCAAAAGCAGGTTCTATTGATGATCAATTCAAGGCTGAATTTGCTCGGCAAACAAATCGATGGTTGGCTGAGTTAAATGGCGTTTCAATGGAATACCAATTGGCCAAAGCTCGCTCCGCCAGGCTAAATACGGGAGTACTTTAAGCGTATGCCGGCTGGTGAATTAATCATCGGTCTAATGTCTGGCACCAGTGTCGACGGGATCGATGCGTCATTAGTGGACTTTCGGTCTCGACGCCAACTGAAGGTATTGAATACGCTTTTTGTACCTTTTAACGACGAACTCAAGAGTCGAATTAACGCGCTAGCGCAGAGTAAAAGCGGCTTAGACTTGTCAGAAGTTAATTTGATTGATGCTGAACTTGCCACACACTATGCGCATGCCAGCCAGCAGCTTATTAAGCAAAGCGGCAAAGTTTCAAGCGACATAACCGCGATAGCCAACCACGGCCAAACCGTGCGCCACGAACCAGGTGCCACGCCACCTTATAGCGTTCAACTAGGCCGCACTCAAAAAATAGCAGATCTTACTGGAATTACCGCTATAGGACAGTTTCGACAGGCGGACCTTGCTCTAGGGGGCCAAGGGGCACCTCTAATGCCGGCGTTCCACCTTGATATTTTAGCCCAAGAAGACCCAAACGCGCTCATTTTAAACATTGGTGGCATTGCAAACCTGACTCGGTTGAGTAACGCCGCCGACAAACCCGAAGCGCTTGGTTTCGACACAGGCCCCGGCAACACGCTACTAGACCAGTGGATCAATAAATGCCACGGTAAAAGCTATGATGATGACGGTAAGTGGGCAGCCAGCGGAACGGTCATTGATGCGTTACTGAACGAGCTACTCAAAGATCCCTATTTTTGCGCAGCGTTTCCCAAGAGCACCGGGCCAGATCATTTTAATTTGTCTTGGCTGGCGCAACTTGCTGGCAATTTGGACTATTCAGAGCAAGATATTCAAGCAACCTTATTACAATTAACAATCGAGACGATAAGCAACGCGGTAAATCAACTCGGCTCGACTCATTCAAACCTTTATGTATGCGGGGGCGGAGCCCACAATGCCTGCATGATGTCGGCCTTGGCCGAGGCTCTACCTAATCTAAGCGTGCAAGCTATTGACGTACTGGGCATTCCTGCCGATTGGGTAGAATCAGTAGGCTTTGCTTGGCTTGGTTATTGTCATCTGCATGGTTTTCCTAGCAACTTACCCAGTGTAACCGGGGCCTCACATGCCGTTGTATTAGGAGAGTCTTATCAGCCTTGCCAAGACTCTCTTCCAGTAATTGAAGCCAAGCCCAGATAACAGTTCATCCCGAACCAAACCACCCCGCGATCCTGAGCCATCACCCTGAAAGCAAGTCATAGTTGGCAAAAAAAAGAGCGTCATTAGACGCTCTTTTAGATCGTAGGAGCTTAAATCCTAGGCAGAAAACGAAGAACCACAACCACAGGTTGTCGTCGCATTGGGGTTATTAATAATAAACCGAGCGCCGTCTAAATCATCTTTGTAGTCGATTTTAGCTCCAATCAG
>CAWUWF010000020.1:0-63152 GCA_963925935.1 uncultured Arenicella sp.
TGAAGACACCACCATTGCCGCTTTGGCTGTTGCCTTGCATATTGGGCTGCTTGTAATTCAACCGGGCTTTTCTGGATTGACTAAGGATAGACATCCGAGATTAAGTATCTCGATCCAACTAGAAAAAAGAGAGCTAGAGAATAAGCTGGCCAAGGGCCTGAACCCAGAACCGAAAACACAAACTTCAAAACGGGCTAAAACTAGCGTATTTCCTGAAGACGTTATCCTGGCTAAAGCAAGCGTCGAAGATTCTGGACCTGAGCGTAAACCTAGAATTGAATTATCGACTAGCGGAGTAACTTTTAAGCGTTTTATGCAATCGGAAACGGATCGCAACATTGATTTTAAACAGAATAAACTGAGTGAGTTTTCGGCAACGTTTAAAGCGTATTTTGACCCCCCAGAAACTACTATAGAAACCAACTATCGAGACTTTCAAGGGGTCCTCGGCGGCGGACAGTACAAAGTGTACAAAAACGGCAAAGTAACATGTGTGTTAAGCATGGTACCTCTGTCGTTTGATGATCATGTTTATGGTGCGGGCGGAGGCGCTAGAGACTGCACACCTAAAAAGAAATTCGATCTCAACTTACGCAAAAACACTCGAGAATAGAAAAGATCTAAGAGCTATAGTCAATAATCGTACTTATAACAAGTCAGGATTATGATCATACTTTCGCTGAGAAAGGCATGTAAACATGCTGAACAAACGGTTAGAATCGCATCGATTTTCACGTTTTAGTCCCAATCTTTTTCACGCTCAAGGTGTTTTAGTAAGTCTATGTTCCATTCAGAAGTTTATGACGTCATTGTTATTGGCGGTGGCCACGCGGGTACTGAAGCAGCATTGGCTTCGGCACGTACCGGCGCGCGCACTTTACTGCTTACGCACAACATTGAAACTATAGGTCAAATGTCCTGTAATCCAGCGATTGGCGGAATTGGCAAGGGGCATATTGTAAAGGAGATAGATGCTCTTGGTGGTGCTATGGCGCACGCCGCAGATTTGGGCGGCATTCAGTTTCGTACATTAAATGCCCGCAAAGGTCCCGCAGTAAGGGCAACGCGAGCCCAAGCAGATCGCGTTTTATACAAAGCCGCTATTCGTGAGATGGTTGAAAATCAAGACAACTTAGCCCTGTTTCAACAATCAGCAGACGATTTGATTGTTGAAAATAATAGAGTTACTGGGGTGGTAACTCAAATGGGGCTAAAATTTAGAGCAAAGACGGTAGTGCTGACTACGGGTACTTTTCTTGGTGGAATCCTACATATCGGCATGGAGAATTTTCAGGGTGGACGAGCAGGAGACCCACCTTCTAATGCGCTTGCGCAACGACTACGGGCAATGCCTTTTCGAGTAGACCGATTAAAAACAGGCACCCCTGCTAGACTCGATGCGCGCACTATCGACTTTTCAAAACTCGAAGCGCAACCCGGCGATACACCGGTTCCCGTATTTTCCTTTCTGGGAGACGCTGCCAACCATCCGCAACAGATCAATTGTTATATTACCCACACCAATAGCAGAACCCATGACATTATTCGTGGTGGTCTGGATCGATCACCCCTTTACGGCGGTGTGATTGAAGGCGTTGGCCCTCGCTATTGCCCTTCCATTGAAGACAAAATAGTTCGTTTTTCAGACAAAGATTCACACCAAATATTTGTCGAGCCGGAAGGCTTAAAAACCCACGAGGTATACCCCAACGGTATATCTACGTCTCTGCCCTACGATATTCAATATAAATTTATTCAATCCATTGTTGGTTTTGAGCAGGCCCAAATAGTGCGTCCAGGATATGCGATTGAATATGATTTTTTTGATCCTCGTGATCTAAAGCCGACCCTAGAAACCAAGTATGTTGAAGGCCTTTATTTCGCAGGTCAGATCAACGGCACCACCGGTTATGAAGAGGCTGCAGGCCAGGGACTATTGGCTGGACTAAATGCGGCTCGCCAATCACGCGATCAGGACGGTTGGTATCCTACTCGAGATCAAGCTTATATTGGCGTGCTGGTAGATGACCTAATTACCATGGGAACCAAAGAGCCGTATCGAATGTTTACCTCTCGCGCAGAATACCGCTTGATTCTACGCGAAGACAATGCCGACTTAAGACTGACCGAAGTGGGTCGTGAATTAGGACTGGTTGGCGAGGCTAGATGGGCTGCTTTTTGTCAAAAAAAGGAATCGATTGAGACAGAAAAGCAACGATTGAATAGTACCTGGTTAAGGGTTGGTACTATTGCGGATGAGCAAGCCGAAAAAATACTAGGCAATACTCTTAAGAAAGAAGCGAATTTAATGGAGTTGTTGCGCCGACCAGAAGTGACCTACCAAAGCTTGCATACTCTGCCAGGGGCTGGACAAGCGGTAGCAGACCCTAAGGTAGCAGAACAGCTAGAAATTCAAGCCAAGTACCATGGTTATATTGAGCGGCAAACAGCAGAAATAGAAAAACATCGACGCAATGAGACCACAAAACTCAACTTAACCTTCGACTATACGACGGTTACTGGGCTTTCAAATGAAGTTGCACAAAAGCTGAACGACCACAAACCGAGCAATATCGGCCAGGCTTCACGAATTTCAGGGATAACGCCTGCGGCTATCTCTTTGTTATTGGTTTACTTGAAAAAACATGGAAAAGCAGCATAGGTAGTGACCCTTAAGCCACGTCTGAATAGGCCTTGCAGAGAGCGTTTAGACCTGATTAAAGGGCTCTTATCTAAAAAGGGTATTTTTATGGCGTTTACCAAAGCATTAGTTTTACGCTTGGGTGTTTCGGCCTCTTTAACCTATAATTGATGCCCCCTGTCATATTCGTGGCGCGTTAGTCAATTAGTTATCGGCGCTCAGTTATAAGCACTGAGGAGTAAATTTAACAATGAATAAAGCAGAACAAGTAATACAAGATTCGCTAGAAGAACGCATTATGCGAGGCTTAGATGCGCTTGATGTGTCTTACGGCAAGGAGGCGATATCCAAACTAGTGAGTTATATGGAATTGTTGGCCGAGTGGAATAAAACGCATAATCTAACATCGGTTGATGATCTAGATAAAATGCTCGGCGTACATATTTTTGACAGCGCCAGCATCAAGCCGTATGTGAAAGGAGCGACCCTTTTGGATGTCGGCAGCGGCGCAGGGTTGCCTGGCATGATACTCGCGATTTTGTCTCCAGCGCTTGACGTGACGTCGGTGGAAACCAGAGGTAAGAAAGCGCAATTTCAAATGTATGTCTCGAACAAGTTGGGTCTAAAAAACTTTACTGTTGAAAATACACGGATAGAAGATTTTGAGCCAAAAGAAAAATTTGCCATGATTACAGCCCGAGCATTCTCGAGCATTGAAAAACTTGTAGAAGGGTCAAAACAGGCTATCGCTGAAAATGGTCGATGGTTGGCAATGAAAGGAGTGGTACCTGAAGAAGAGCTTAAAGCGGTCAAAAAATTGGGATTAAAATACGATACCTATGCTCTGAAGGTTCCTGAGTTAGATGCACAACGCAATCTTATCGTTATCTTTGCGTCCAAATAAGTCGCGGATCAATGCGCTGGTTGTATTACAAAATACGGATAGCACTAAGGGGTGACCGTAGTATGCGCTTCGGAGTTCTTCATTCTGAGCGGCGTTATCAGGCAAACTCTTTTTGAAGGAAGTCGTCTTAATCCGAGAACTCCAAATCGTTTTCTAGCGAGGGTTCAATATTAAGTGGACTGCAAAGAGGGGGCTAAATCGTCGGAGCTGCTTGCCGCCAGAATTTAGAGTTAAAGCATTGTTATGGTGTTTGGGGCTGACGACAGACTGTCGTTAAAAGGAGCGCGCTATTGGCACAAAAACAGGTTTATTGGCTTGTATATCATCAATAGATTGGTCAAATCATAGATAGCGGCAAACTAGTTGTGTCGAGTGTAGCCGAAATTTGATACTCTTAGCCCACATTCGAGCGCACCAGATGCTTTATAAAATGGCAAGAGTAATTTCAATCACCAATCAGAAAGGCGGCGTTGGTAAAACGACCACCAGTATCAACTTGGCTGCATGCCTTGTTAGGCGCGATAAGCGGATACTGCTCATTGATATGGATCCGCAAGGCAATTCCACTGTAGGTTGTGGCATCGACGCCAATGATGTGGAAAGCACCATCTATGATCTGCTTCTATTAGAAACAACAGCTCGACAAGCCACCATTAAAACTGAGTGTGGCGTTGACTTGATCACGGCCAATGGAGATTTGGCTGGTGCTCAAGTAGAGTTGCTAAATGAAATTGGCCGCGAACTTCGTCTACAAAAAGCACTTATTCCTATTCAAGACGATTACGACTATATCTTCATTGATTGCCCGCCAGCGTTAAACGTTTTGACAATCAATGCCTTGGTTGCATCAGATTCGGTGATGATTCCGATGCAGTGTGAATACTTTGCCCTAGAGGGCCTAAGCGCGTTGATCTCTACCGTGCGTAAAATTCGCGAAACGCTAAACCCATCACTAAAGATAGAAGGTTTATTGCGCACCATGTTCGACGGCCGTAATAGTTTATCTAACGAAGTCAGTAAGCAACTCCAAACGCATTTTGGTGATAAGGTATATAAAACGGTCATTCCGCGCAATGTCCGTTTGGCAGAGGCGCCAAGCTACGGAGAACCCGTGATTACTTATTCCCCTACATCAAAAGGCGCACGTGCTTATTTAGCTTTGGCCGATGAAATACTAGAGCTGGGTGACATTAACCTAGCTGTGACTGCATAAAATCCGAGATAGATCGAATTATGAACTCAAAAAAGAAAAAGAGACTAGGTCGTGGCTTAGATGCCCTGCTCGGTGGTAGTGGAATAGACACAGCCCAGCAGTCGAATGGTTCTTTGCCAAACTCAAATAACTACCCAACCTCTCTGCCGGTAGAGAAAATGCAGCGCGGCGAGTATCAGCCCCGAACCAACATGGATCGGGATTCCCTAGAGGAGCTAGCGGCCTCAATTAAATCTCAGGGTATTATCCAGCCAATCTTGGTTCGGCCGATTTCGGATGATAGATATGAGATCATTGCTGGTGAGCGTCGTTGGCGTGCGGCGCAAATTGCACAGCTGGCAGAGGTGCCGGTATTGGTTCGTGATATCCCTGACGAAGCGACCTTGGCGGTTGCCTTAATTGAGAATATTCAACGGGAAAATCTTAACCCGGTCGAGGAAGCTGCGGGTTTAAAGCGGTTGATGGACGAGTTTGAATTAACCCATGAAGAAATGGCTAAAAGTGTTGGGCGATCGCGTGCAGCGGTCACCAATCTGATTCGTTTGTTGAGCTTGAGCCATGGCGCTCGACAACTTTTGGAGCACGGTAAAATAGAGATGGGGCACGCTCGCGCCTTGCTTGGCCTGCCGGTCGAAAAGCAAGATTACGCTGCCGCCGAAGTTTATGCTAAAAGGCTCTCGGTGCGACAAACAGAAAGTTTGGTTCGCAGTTATACCCAAGCCAAAAAAGCACCAATTAAGAACGAAAAAAGCGCTGACATTCAGAGTCTAGAGGAGTCATTGGCAGAAAAGCTGGGTACACGAGTATCCGTTGAAGATAAGAATGGCCGGGGCCGGCTGGTTATTGAATATAAAAGCCTGGATATACTCGACGGAATTCTAGAACACATTAGTTGAGTTTCAGGCTTGCGTGGTTCGCGATTTGTTGAAATCTACAGCTATTAAAATAGGCTAAATACGTCATTGATTAGACCGCAGGCCCGGTTTGCTGTTGATGGTTTATGTTCGCTCGAGTTGTTTCATCAATACTGCTTTAAAGGCCAAACAAAACCTTGCTGGTTGTTGGTTATTTGTAGGCAACCGAAAGCTGGGCTACAAAAGCCGAGAGAAGTCTTATTTTCAGTAGTTAAAGAAGCCAACAAAAAGAATGGTTAGAGCATTGCGAAAACTGTTTTGACCATTTATACTCCGCGAGCAGTAAAAACGGGCCATTTGTGAACCTTTTTATGACCGAAAGATACGCTAACATAGAACCTAAATCCAAGCCTGGCTTGGTTGTTAAGTTGGCTTTTTTGCAAATGCTTGGCGCAGTCGTTTTCAGCCTCGTTTTGTACTTCTGTTTTGATGCGCGCGAAGCACTCTCTAGCCTGTTTGGTGGATTGATAGCCGCGGCAGCAAGTTTGTTTTTTGCGGGCCGTTTGTTTGCCACAAAACAAGGAGCTCCAGCTCAAGAAATACTGTTCCGCTTTTACTTCAGCGAGGCATTTAAAGTGGTATTCACTTTAGTAATGATGGCAATTTGTATCATTGTAGTGAAGGTTTCGATCTTGCCGTTTATAATCGCCTACCTTCTTGCAGCAGTGATTATTAATTGGCTGTTTTTTTTAGTCCCGGAAACCTAGGTTTTCCGAGTCGCAAGCACTTATCGTGTTGGTTGCGTATGCGGCGTTTGTGAAAGAGACAAGCTAGTAAAGAATTTTAATATTTAAGTTTGAGTAATCAAATATGGCATCTGAAAATGGTGAACTAACAGGCGCTGGTTATATTAACCACCACCTGACAAATCTTACTTATGGACAGTTCCCTGATGGACATTGGGGCTTAGCGCATGGCGCTGGAGAAGCCGCGAGTATGGGCTTTATGGCTATACATGTAGACAGCATGATTTGGTCGCTTGGTCTAGGGTTGATCATGTTTATCGTTTTGCGTAGTGTTGCGAAAAGTTTTAGTTCTGATAAGCCGTCTAAAGTGCAATGTTTTGTTGAAGCTCTTTTTGATATGGCGACAGACAGCAAAGACAGCACCTTTACGCCTCATGCTAAAAATAACTGGATCGCGCCGATGGCGTTGACTATTTTCATCTGGGTGTTCTTCATGAACATGATGGACCTAATTCCAGTAGATTGGATTCCTTATGTATTCGAGCATTATTTGCACGTGCCATATATGAAGATCGTACCCTCAACCGATGTAAACATCGCTTTGGGCTTAGCGCTTGCTGTTTTTATCATGATTATCTACTACAGCTTAAAAGTGAAAGGTCCCGTTAGCTTTGGCAAAGAGCTCTCTACCCAGCCTTTTAGTGCAAAGGAATTTGGGATAAGCAATAAAGTTGTTCAGGTGGTGATCAACTTCAGTATTTTATATCCATTGAACTTAGTTCTTGAATTGGTTGGCCTACTCGCTAAGCCTCTTTCTCTAGGCTTGCGGTTGTTTGGCAATATGTATGCCGGGGAACTAATTTTTATCTTGATCGCGATGATGTACAGCGCTGGCTTAGGCTTAGGGTTCATCGGTGGGTTTGCGCAATTAGGTTGGGCTATCTTCCACGTCCTTATTATCACGCTACAAGCGTATATTTTTATGATGTTGACCATTGTTTATTTGAGCCAAGCTCACGAAGAACATTAGTCAAAATCGTTTAGCTTTATTAATTTTACTTTTTATCTTTAAAAATAGGAGTTCCAAATGGAAACTATCGTAGGTATGACCGCAATTGCCGTAGGCATCATGTTGGGTTTAGCAGCCGTTGGCGCCGCCATTGGCATTGGCTTGATGGGTGGTCGTTTTCTTGAAGGTGTTGCACGCCAACCAGAAATGGCAAACACACTACAAACTAAGATGTTCTTACTTGCTGGTTTGATCGACGCGATTCCAATTATCGCTGTAGCGATCGCTCTATACTTCTTGTTCGCATCTGGCTTGGTTGATCCGGTCGGCTTGCAAGCATTGCTAGCTAACTAGAGCTCGCCCTCTAACCAAAAAACATACGAGGAACGAAACGATGAATATTAATGCGACTCTTATAGGTCAAACCTTATCGTTCTTCCTGTTTGTATGGTTCTGCAAAAAGTATGTTTGGCCGCCCATGGTTAATGCCATGCAAGAGCGTCAAACTCAAATTGCAGACGGTTTAGCCGCGGCTGAGAAAGGCCAAGAAGCACAAGAAGTAGCGAAACAGGACGCAGCCCAGTTGATTAGCAATGCTAAATCACAGGCTGCTGACATAGTTGCTAGTGCCGAAAAACGCGGTAACATCGTAGTAGACGAAGCTAAAACCACTGCTACTTCTGAGAAAGAACGCATTATTGCTTCTGCTCAAGCTGAGGTAGAACAAGATATACACACCGCCCGTGAAGCATTGCGTGGCCAAGTGTCGTCAATCGCAGTGGCCGCAGCTAGTAAAATTGCCGGCAAAGAAATAGATGAGTCAGCACACGCTGGTTTGATCGACGATCTTGTCAAGCAACTAAAAGCTAGTTAAGTAGCATTAGCCTCGTTCGCACACCAAACAGGTAAGAAGAATGGCAAATAACGCATCCATTGCTCGACCTTACGCCAAAGCGGTGTTTGATCTAGCGCAAGAAACAAGCTCATTTGATGCTTGGACTACTGCCTTGATCAGCCTAGCTGCAATTGGTAACGACGAATCTTTCAAAACGCTGGTCAGTGATCCGCGAGTTGATGGTTCTAACGTTGCCGAATTATTAATTGATCTTTCTAAAAAAACTTTGCCAGAAGGCGGCGCTAACTTGATTAACTTGTTAGTTCAAAATGATCGCCTTGCTGCACTTAACGACATTGGTCAGCAATACGTTGACCTGGTAGCTAAAGCGCAAGCCTTAGTAAATGCTGAGGTAGTTAGTGCAATGGCCCTGACGGAAGATCAAAAATCATCACTAACATCTGCTCTTGAAGCACGCCTTGGAATGAAGGTTAAGCTTGAAGAAACGATTGATGCTGACCTGGTTGGTGGCGCAATTGTTAAAGCCGGCGATATGGTAATTGATGGTTCGGCAAAGGGAAGAATCGAGAAACTTACTACCGCATTAATGCGGTAGTTGTAGAAACTTTTAACGTTGAGGACTTGCAGTCATGACAACGCAATTAAATCCATCTGAAATCAGCAACCTGATTAAAGACAGGATTAAAAACTTTGAAGCATCCGCTGAATCGCGTACCGAAGGTACCGTAGTAAGCTTGACCGACGGCATCGCGCGCATCCACGGATTATCCGAGGCTATGCAAGGCGAGATGTTGGAATTTCCGGGTGATATCTATGGCCTAGCGCTGAACCTTGAGCAAGACTCAGTGGGCGCGGTAATCATGGGTAACTACAAAAACATTTCAGAAGGCGATACGGTTAAATGTACTGGACGCATCTTGGAAGTACCCATAGGCCCGGCCCTACTTGGTCGTGTGGTAGACACTCTTGGTAATCCAATCGACGGCAAAGGTGCTATCGAAACGACTGAAACCGCCCCGATTGAAAAAGTTGCGCCAGGCGTTATCGAACGTCAAGGCGTTGATCAACCTCTCGAGACTGGCTTCAAATCAATTGATGCGATGGTGCCAATCGGCCGTGGTCAGCGTGAACTTATCATTGGTGACCGCCAGACTGGTAAAACAGCCGTGGCGATCGATGCGATCATCAACCAAAAGCGTAATAACGTTAAATGTATTTACGTAGCGATTGGTCAAAAAGCGTCTTCAGTAGCGACCGTTGTTCGTAAGCTTGAAGAGCATGGCGCAATGGAATACACCACGGTGGTTGCCGCGAATGCTTCTGATTCTGCCGCGTTGCAGTATCTAGCACCTTACGCTGGTTGCACGATGGGCGAATACTTTCGTGATAACGGCGAAGATGCACTGATTGTCTATGATGATTTGTCCAAACAAGCGGTCGCTTATCGTGAAGTCTCATTATTGCTACGTCGCCCGCCAGGCCGTGAAGCCTATCCAGGTGACGTATTCTATCTTCATTCTCGTTTGCTGGAGCGTTCCTCGCGCATTAATGAAATTGAAGTAGAGCGCTTAACTGGCGTAAAAGGTAAAACAGGTTCTTTAACCGCGTTGCCTATCATTGAAACTCAAGCCGGTGACGTATCTGCATTCGTACCAACCAACGTTATTTCGATTACAGACGGTCAAATTTTTATGGAAACTGACTTGTTTAACTCGGGTATTCGTCCTCCAGTAGATCCTGGTTTGTCGGTATCTCGTGTAGGTGGTGCAGCGCAAACTCACATTATTAAGAAATTGGGTGGCGGTATTCGTCTGGCACTTGCGCAATATCGTGAATTAGCAGCGTTCTCACAGTTTGCATCTGATCTTGACGAAGCAACTCAAGCACAACTTGCCCGTGGTGAGCGTGTTACCGAGTTAATGAAGCAAGGGCAGTACTCACCAATGTCAACAGCCCAAATTGCACTATCATTGTTTGCTGCAAATGAAGGTTATTTCGATGACGTTGAGAAATCCCAAGTTGGGGTTTGTGAAGCAGCCATGCAAGCACATGTGAAAGCGAACTTTGGAGCCTTGATCGATGGTATCGATGAGACGCCTAAGTTAACAGATGAAGTTATTGAAGGTCTGCATGCAGCCTTAAAAGACTTTAAGGCCAACGGTAGCTTTTGATTCACGCCGCTGTATAGCAAAGGTCGCTTCGGCGGCCTGCGCTGAAGGCTCAGAACCAATCAAATATAATTCAAGAGATTATTTATGGCAGTCGGTAAAGAAATTCGCGATCAGATCACCAGCGTAAAAAGTACGCAGAAGATCACCAAAGCCATGGAAATGGTGGCGGCGAGTAAAATGCGCAAAGCGCAAGATCGTATGTTAGCGGCCCGACCTTACGCACAAAAAATTCGTTCGGTGGTAGCGCATATTGCAAAGGCGAATTTAGAGTATAAGCACCCTTTCACCATTGAACGGGAAGTGAAGCGCGTAGGATATGTGGTTGTAAGTTCTGATCGAGGGTTGTGTGGCGGACTAAACATGAACGTATTTCGTAAGACCATGGGTGACATGGTTGAATGGGATGCTAAAAATGTAGAGATTGACATTGCCACCATTGGCTCCAAAGCATTGGCTTATTTTCGTCGTGCAGGCGGTAAAGTTATATCCGAAGCATCTCACTATGGTGATAAACCGAATCTGTCTGATTTACTCGGTGCAATTAATTCAATGTTGAGTGCTTATGAAGCCGGCACTATCGATCGTTTATACGTGGTGTCGAATCAATTTGTCAATACCATGACGCAATCACCAAGATCATTGCAATTGCTGCCTGTGCAAGCAGACGAGGTTGCGACGTCAGAAGTTCCAGCCTTATTTGACTATATCTACGAGCCAGAAGCTAAGCCAATTTTAGATACGGTATTAAAGCGCTATATCGAATCGCAGATTTATCAATCGGTAGTAGAAAACATCGCTTGTGAGCAGTCTGCACGAATGGTCGCGATGAAATCAGCCAGTGATAATGCCGGCGATTTGATTGGTGAGTTGGAGTTGGTTTACAACAAAGCTCGTCAGGCGGCAATTACTCAAGAAATCTCAGAGATTGTTTCAGGGGCTTCGGCAGTATAGCTGTCTAATTGCGACGTTTGCTTTGCAAACAGGCCGCTAGTGGCTTCAAGTTGAACAGTTGAAGACTCTTTAGAAAGTATTAGTTTAGGTAAGAAAAAATTTAATTTTTGTATCAAGAGGAAACCCAAATGAGTTCCGGAAATATTGTAGAAATCATCGGCGCGGTTGTTGACGTTCAGTTCCCAGCCGACGCAGTGCCAAATATCTATGACGCGATTGTAGTAGATAGCGCTGATCTAACGATGGAAGTGCAAGCACAACTAGGTGACGGTATCGTACGTACTATTGCGATGGGCGTAACCGAAGGTCTGAAGCGTGGTTTAGAAGTGTCCAACACTGGTGCGCCGATTGCGGTACCGGTTGGTCCAGGTACGCTTGGACGAATCATGGACGTACTAGGTCGTCCGATCGATAATGCCGGCGAAGTTGAAGCGGTCCGTCGTGACCCAATTCACCGGGAACCTCCAGCTTATGCAGACCAAGCTTCTGGTACCGCGATTCTGGAGACCGGTATTAAAGTAATCGACTTGATTATGCCAATTGCCAAAGGCGGCAAGATCGGACTATTCGGCGGTGCTGGTGTAGGTAAAACCGTGACGCTTATGGAGCTGATCAACAACATCGCGGTTGCGCAAGAAGGTTTGTCAGTATTCGCAGGCGTTGGTGAACGAACCCGTGAAGGTAATGACTTCTATTACGAAATGAAAGAAGCCGGGGTGCTTGATAAAGTAGCCATGGTATACGGCCAAATGAACGAACCTCCAGGCAACCGTTTACGTGTTGCTTTGTCTGGCTTAACCATGGCGGAATACTTTCGTGATGAAGGTCGTGACGTTTTGATGTTTATCGATAATATATATCGTTACACCCTAGCTGGAGTAGAAGTATCAGCCCTACTCGGTCGTATGCCATCAGCCGTAGGTTACCAACCAACTCTCGCGAGTGAAATGGGTGCTCTACAAGAACGAATCACATCAACTAAAAGCGGTTCAATTACTTCGTTCCAAGCGGTTTACGTACCAGCGGATGATTTAACCGATCCATCGCCAGCGACTACCTTTGCTCACTTGGACGCAACACTTGTACTGTCGCGTCAAATCGCAGAACTAGGTATTTACCCTGCGGTAGATCCTTTGGATTCATCATCACGTCAGCTGGATCCACTGGTCATCGGTGATGATCACTATGCGGTTGCTCGTGGTGTGCAAAATACGCTACAACGTTACAAAGAGCTAAGAGATATTATTGCGATTCTCGGTATGGACGAGCTTTCTGAAGAAGATAAGCAAATGGTTGCCCGTGCTCGTAAGATGCAACGTTATTTATCACAACCGTTTTTCGTGGCACAAGTATTTACCGGTGCAGATGGAAAATATGTTTCTTTGAAAGATACCATTACTGGTTTTAAAGCTATTTTGAGTGGCGAGATGGATGAATATCCAGAGCAGGCCTTTTATATGGTTGGTTCAATAGATGAAGTAATCGAAAAAGCCAAATCAATGTCTTAGCGGGTAAAGAGATGAACACAATGCAAGTTGAAGTAGTTAGCGCTGAGCAAGAAATCTTCTCGGGTGAAGCAACTATGTTGATCGCAACCGCCGTCTCTGGTGAGCTGGGTATATACCCACATCACACACCATTGCTAACCAATCTGAAGCCTGGTGATGTGCGAATCCAAATTGAAGGTGGCGAAGAGCTGGTTATCTACGTTTCGGGCGGTATTTTGGAAGTGACGCCAAAGAAGATTACGGTCTTGTCTGACACCGCAATTCGCGCGGATGATCTCGACGAAGCGGCCGCCCTTGAAGCTCAGCGTAAAGCGGAACAAGCCTTGAAAGACAGCACCGCTGATATCAATTACGCAAAAGCTAAAGTAGAGTTGGTTCAAGCTGTGGCCCAGCTACAGGCATTGAGGAAAATGCGCAAAACTCGTTAATTTGCCTGGCGCTTTCTCAAGGTTGTTCAAAAAGCCTGCTTTTCTATTAGAGAGCAGGCTTTTTTATTGTCGGCTAACCAATCGGCACCATCTTGATAACAAGCCTAAACGCCGTTATATTTGGTGTAAGCTTTAGGGAATCTCCAATCAGCATTAATCGAGGGTCATACATATGGGTACTGGAACCGTTTTACTAATTGTTTTTGTTGGCATCATATTTTTTGGTGTTGGCATGTACAATCGCCTCGTCGCAGCTCGAAATGGATATAAAAATGCGTTTGCGCAGATAGATGTTCAGCTTACCCGTCGCCATGACCTTATACCCAATTTGGTAGAAACAGCAAAGGGCTACATGGCACATGAAAAGGACACTTTAGAAGCCGTGATTAACGCTCGCAATTCAGCGGTTTCTGGCTTGAATGCGGCTAAAGCTGACCCCAGCAACCCAGAGGCAATGAAGCAGTTAGGCCAAGCAGAACAAGGTCTAAGTGGCGCCTTGGGAAAATTATTCGCACTTTCTGAATCTTACCCGGATCTGAAAGCCAACGAAAATATGATGCAACTGTCGGAAGAGTTAACCACCACCGAGAACAAGGTGTCGTTCGCGCGTCAGGCCTATAATGACATGGTAATGATGTACAACAACCTGCGAGAGCAGTTCCCAAGCAACTTCATTGCAAATTGGTTTACCTTTAAGAGCGCAGAATTGCTTGAATTAGAAGACGAAGCGATGAAGACAGTTCCAAAAGTTTCATTCTAGGAGCGGATTTTCCGCCAGAGCTTCGTTGTAAGCATATTCGCTTCGTCATTTACTAGAAATAAACGTAACTATCCATGAATTTTTTTCAACACCAGGAAAAGGCACGCAAGCAATCCCGATGGATCCTCTTTGCGTTCATCGGCGTCGTTTTACTGATTATTGCTGCTATTGATCTAATTGTTATATTGGTGTTTTCTCTTCACGCGCCCTTGATCGCAGGCACTTCTGCGATCACTCACACTGGTATGGCGGCCATTCTTGATACTGGTTTTTGGTCTTCGAATGCTGGAATGCTACTCGGCACCAGCGCGACTACAGGCGGTGTGATTGGCCTGGCCAGTTTAGGCAAGATTGCTAGCCTTCGCAGCGGCGGTGGTAAGGTAGCCCGAGATATGGGTGGGGTAATGGTAACCCCAGATACTCGAGACCCCTTGCGCAGACGCCTCTACAATGTAGTGGAAGAAATATCGTTAGCGTCTGGCGCCCCTGTTCCGGAAGTTTATGTGATGGAGAACGAGCCGGGAATTAATGCTTTTGCTGCAGGATATACGCTGGCTGATGCAGCAGTGGTAGTGACTCAAGGCACACTGGAAAAGCTCAGCCGAGCCGAGCTGCAAGGTGTTATTGCGCATGAGTTTAGCCATATATTTAATGGCGATATGCGAATAAACATTCGCATGATGGGTGTTATTTTCGGAATCATGGTAATAGCGATAGTAGGTCGAAAGTTTTTACACGGTAGCCGCTACCGAATTTCATCATCGAAAAACAATAGTGCTTTAGCAATTATCCTAATCGGCCTTGCAATAACCGCAATTGGCTACATTGGGCTTTTCTTCGCGCGTTGGATGAAATCCGCGTTGTCACGACAAAGAGAATACCTCGCGGATGCTTCGGCAGTTCAGTTTACTCGTGACCCGGATGGAATCGCCGGCGCATTGAAAAAAATAGCAGCCTTTAACCATTCATCCTATCTAAAGGCGGATGGAGAAGAAGTTAGTCATATGCTGTTTGGAAGAGCTGCTCGGTCTCTGATGTTCGATACTCACCCGCCACTAGAGAAACGTATATCTCGTATTGAGCGAAGCTTTGACGTGGGAGAAATTGATTCTTTAGCAAGAAAACTAAAGTCACAAGAGCAACGAGAACATGTCCAAGCAGCCTTGGCAGAACGTGAGCAAGAAAAGCAATTAGACGCTAAAAATAAAGGCGGAATGTTTGATATCAATTCTATGATTGAAGATATCGGTAATCCTGAGTTTGAAAGAATATTAGCGGCCGCAGTGCTATCAGCCAATATTCCCAGCGGTCTGAGTGCAGCCGCGCATAGCCTGGAGTGGGCCCGAGAAGTATTGTTTTTTTGCCTATTAGATAGTGATGAAGCGATACGCGATAAACAATTAATGTTGATCGTCCAGCAGATGGGTGATATTAGTGAGAAGAAATTGAATCATTTGATTTCATCCAACCCTAGACTTCAGGCCGAACAACGGTTGCCGTTATTGGAAATTAGTTTTCCGACATTAAAGCGACGTCCAATCGCAGACATCGAAAAAATACTAAATACGATAAACCATTTGGTGATGATCGATAACAAAGTAGATTCATTTGAGTATTTATTGTCTCGCATGGTGAGCAAATACCTATTCGAGTCTAAGAGCCCAAGTCAGATAAAGATGTATGGCAGCAAGAAGCTTAGCAATTGCGCTCAAGAACTGTCGGTAGTGGTATCTACTCTGGCTTCTCACGGTCGCCAAACGGGTAGCGCCGCGGATTTGCAGGACGCACAAAAAGCCTATCGTGCCGGCATGGAGTCAATTGGCATTAACCACACCAATATCAATTTTACCAGTGATTGGCAAAGGGGCTTGGATAAAGCATTAACTGTTCTGGATAAACTAAACCCAAAGGATAAAAGTAACGTAGTTTCAGCTTTAGCCGTTACAGTGCTTGATGACGGTCAATTAATTACCGAAGAGCATGAAATGCTTAGGGCGATTTGTTCACTATTACACGTTCCTTTGCCGATATTAAGTAAGGCTGAGCTAAGTCCTGTTTGACATAGGCCCCTTTGGAAAATGTTCTTCTAGTTTGCACCCATAGCCAAGTATCTACCAGAATCAGTTGCCAACTAGCAAGGCTAGCAAATTCGCTGCCCCTGCTAATTAATGTTGTTTGTCTTTGATGAAAACAACTTAGCCGATAAGCTTCCAGCTTCCTTCGCTTTGCCGGTCATTATTTGGGATTGGCCATCTATCTCAAGGGTCTGCCTAAAATCTATACCAGGACGCGAGTTTTCATTATAGGTATGAGTTAGCGTATGGTTGCTTCCGTCTGGATCGCACCATGAAGTTGTTTGGCCAACTCGATAGGCCACAAAAAAGGCCAGCTAAAAGCTGACCTTCTCATTTGAAAACGAAAAGACGTTTAGCTAAGTAAAGGTGCAATAACCAAACTGACAATCGCCATTACGTTAATCAAAATATTCATGGAAGGACCAGACGTATCCTTAAATGGGTCGCCAACGGTGTCACCGACAACAACCGCGGCATGAGTGACAGACCCTTTGCCGCCATGATTGCCTCGCTCGACGTATTTTTTGGCATTGTCCCAAGCACCACCAGCATTGGCCATTGTGATGGCAAGTAAAACACAGCCCAGTAAAGCGCCGCCTAACATACCGCCCAGCGCTTGTGCGCTGATACCAAAACCCACGACCGCGGGAGCCGATACTGCTAACACACCAGGCAGAATCATCTTCTTCAGTGCCGCGGTGGTGGCAATGTCAACACAACGAGCCGTGTCTGGTTCAGCGGTGCCTTCCAATAATCCAGGAATCTCCTTAAATTGACGGCGCACCTCTTTGATCATGTCGAAGGCTGCTTCGCCCACCGCTTTCATGGTAAGACTGCTAACCAAAAATGGAAAGATACCACCAATGAACATGCCCACCAGCACTTCTGGATTGTTGATCTCGAGACTAAAACCTTCAATGTTCATTGATACGGTTTCGATAAACGCAGAGATAATTGCCAATGCCGCTAATGCCGCCGCGCCGATTGCAAAGCCCTTGCCGATCGCCGCCGTGGTATTGCCTACTTCATCCAATGAGTCGGTAATCTTACGTGTTTCTTCACCCAAACCGGCCATTTCTGCAATGCCGCCTGCATTATCGGCAACCGGGCCGTAGGCATCAATGGCCATGGTAATGCCGACTGTCGAGAGCATACCTACTGCGGCAATTCCCACGCCATAAAGTCCTGCAAACTCACTCGAAAAGTAAATGATTCCGCAAAGTGTTAATACCGGAATAACCACAGACTCCATGCCGATCGCTAAGCCAGCAATCATTACGGTCGCCGCGCCAGTTTCACCGGCTGCAGCGATGGTGCGAATAGGCTTGCCTGCGGTGTAGTACTCAGTGACAAGGCCAATAATGATACCGCCGACTGAGCCGATTACTACCGACCACCAAACTCCGGTAGAAATACCGAATTTTTGTACTAGGAAATAAGACGCGATAATAAATAGGACTGACGTGCCCATGGTGCCGGTGCGTAGTGCAGTTTCAGGCGCCTGAGCGCTGAGCATTTTGATAACCACAATACCAACGATGGAACACAACAAGCCAATTGAAGATAAGGCTAACGGCAATGCCATTAGTGCTTGTTGATCGCCGCCCAATTGAATAAGCGTAGCGCCGGTTAGGGTAGCGGCAATCGCGATTGTAGCAATCATCGACCCACAATAAGATTCAAAGATATCGGAGCCCATACCCGCAACGTCACCAACATTGTCGCCGACGTTATCGGCAATAACCGCGGGGTTGCGTGGATCATCTTCCGGAATGCCTGCTTCAAGTTTACCAACTAAGTCTGCACCAACGTCTGCGCTCTTGGTAAAAATACCACCGCCGACACGAGAAAATAATGCGACTACCGATGCGCCCATACCGAATCCGTGAATGGTGTGCGTGCTTTCTGGGTTGCCACCATAAATGTAGTAGAGTGTGCCGAGACCCAACAAGCCCATCGAAGCGACGGTCAAGCCCATAACCGAACCGCCATAAAAGGCAGTGGTTAATGCTGCTGAAGCACCTTTTTCATGTGCAGCCATTGTTGTTCGGGTGTTCGCTTTGGTGGCGGTAAACATGCCGATGTAACCAGCAAATGCAGAACAAAAAGCACCCAATAAAAAGGCGTACATTGTGTGTAGGCCGAGACCGGAAATAGCGATAAGAATTGCTAGCACGGCTAAAAAGGCAATCATAATGGAGTATTCACGACGCATAAACGCCATTGCACCTATATGGATTTGATTGCCGATACTGGCGACTTTTTCGTTCGAGACGGTTTGTTTGGCAATAACGCCGTAGATCACGAACGCAATAACGAGACCTAAAAGCCCCAATAATACTGGCACTGCTTGTAAAGACATAGTGTGTCCTCCGATGGTTTTATAAGCCACGCGATTGATCACAACAAACTTGGGTTAGTAATCTGGCTCACACCAGGCCTTTTTGCTCTTTCGATGACTTAGCCAAGCCCCACTGAAGTGAATCAGGGAAAAGGCTAGTCGAAGAATCTATCGCTACCGCCTCTTCCTAAATTCATTGGAGGGGCTACGAAAAACAGAAAAGCTTACTTCACAAACAAATAATGTTGGTCCAGCCTCGCAGTAAATAAAGGAATTATAATTATAGTTTTAGTGTTTATTAAACTGTTTTAGACAGCTGAATCAGTATAATACAGCCAAATTTTCATGACTAGTTTTAAGACTAGATAGTCGGAGCATTCCCATGTCATTAAACAACGTAGGCCCAGGTAATTCACTGCCAGATGATGTTAACGTAGTCGTAGAAATACCTCGTTACGGCGACCCAATCAAGTATGAAGTAGATAAAGAGACTGGCGCCATGTTTGTCGATCGCTTTATGTCTACCGCCATGCATTATCCTTGTAACTATGGCTATATTCCGCAGACTCTATCGGATGATGGTGATCCGGCCGATGTGCTAGTTTTGGCGCCGTTTCCATTGGTGACTGGTTCGGTGGTGCGTTGCCGCCCTATTGGTGTATTGAATATGGACGACGAGGCGGGCGGCGATGCCAAAATCCTTGCTGTGCCGATTGAAAAGCTCACAAAATTCTATAACAACGTATCTACCTTTCGTGATGTACAGCAAGAAATGCTCGATAAAATTTCGCATTTCTTTGAGCATTATAAAGATCTCGAACAAGGTAAGTGGGTTAAGGTTGAAGGATGGGCAGGTAAAGAAGAAGCCCGTCAAGAGATAATCGATTCAGCTGAGCGTTATCAGCAAAGCATTAAATAGAATTTTTGAGTTCTATTTCTAAGCCCGAGCATGTCTCGGGCTTTTTTATGGCTGCGGTAATGAAACAAGCTGTGATCAAGATTTACTTGAGAATACCTCGCGCCTGTAGTCAAATAAGGTTATAAAACAGCTCAATCTCTAAACTAATAATAACAATCCCCTTTGGCTATTAAACCCACTATCTATAAGTTACGAATTGGACTCTCTGATCTTGAGCGTAATTACTACGACACGCTTCGATTAACGGTGGCCTTACATCCGTCTGAAACGCCCGAAAGAATGATGGCGCGGGTAATGGCTTATTGCATCAACGCTCAAGAGGGTTTGGTTTTCACTAAAGGCTTGAGTGAAGTTGAAGAGCCTGATCTATGGGTGCGCACCATGGATGATAAGACCGCGCTGTGGATCGATGTTGGCGAGCCAGCGCCAGAGCGTATAAAGAAATCATCTCGCAAAGCAGATCAGGTCAGAGTCTATAGTTTTAATTCGAAGTCCGATGTTTGGTGGCAACAAGGCCGGAACAAGTTTGCCCTACACGATGTATCTATTTATCGGCTGGCGCATGAAAAAATAACTGAATTGGCAAATATGCTTGAACGGACTATGGATATGTCCGTGACCATTACCGGTGAGTCCGCTTATGTGACGACTGGTTTAGGAGAGTTAGAGGTAACCTGGGAAACCCTTCAATAGGGCAATAAATCCTTGAATAGAGGGGTCTGATTTGGGCCTATTTTTTCTTCGCACGCGGGTGTGCATCATCGTAAACCTGGGCCAGATGTTGAAAGTCCAAATGTGTGTAAATCTGCGTTGTGCTGATATTCGAATGCCCCAGTAATTCTTGTACTGAACGCAACTCACCACTGGATTCTAATAAATGACTCGCAAAGGAGTGTCGCAACATGTGTGGGCTAACAGGGATCTCTATACCCTGTCGAGCACCCCACATTTTCACCCGCTGTTGAATTGTCCGCGGCCGAATACGGGTCCCATTTTGACTGATAAAGACAGCTTCAAAATCCTTTAGGGGCAGCTCATTGCGCTGTAGCATCCAAGCCCGAATTGCTTGGTCCGCCATTCTTCCTAAGGGAAGGTCGCGTGTCTTATTGCCCTTGCCGGTGACTCTTAGCATGCCGTCAGGAAGATTCAAATCATTCAGATTAAGATTACATAGCTCCGTTAGGCGCAATCCAGAGGAGTAAAACAATTCCATTATTGCCTTATCTCGATAGCTCAATGGGTCATCTACTTCTATTTCAACCAAGGACGTAATCTGATCAACGCTCAGTGTTTTAGGTAGACGCCTTTGTGCTTTTGGCGCTCGCACATCGTCAAACGGATTGTTTTGGATTTGTCGCACCCGAATTAAATACTGGCAGAGCCCCCGGCCTGCCGATAAGGTGCGCTGAATACTTTTCGGGTTCAAGCCTGTGGCGTGCATATTGGCAGAGAATTGGCGCACCACATGGCTGTTTAAGCCCTGCCAAAGAATTAAACTTCTAGCATCACAAAAAGTGAGCAGTTTTTCGAAATCCCGTTGATAGGCCTTTAAGGTATGCTTTGAAAGTTGCCGCTCTACCCTTAATATCTCTAGGTATTTTTCAATATCTGTATGTATTGATTGCACAATATTATGACTTTATATTGACTAAGCTAGATCGCTGGTTGAAGCCGAGCGAGGCATGTTCCAGCCATTAAGCCTAAGCGATTCAGGTGGGCTGTCCCTAACTCATTTGTATAGCGTTTTGGGTCGCTAGACCCCAGCGCCAAGATACCTATAACATCACCATCTTGGGTAGATTTCATTGGCACAAGTGCGGCTGATTTCACTTGGTCGGAAAAAAACAAGGCCATGATATTGCTAGGCCAACGATCGTCGCACACAGCTTCGTTGTTGCTCAGTCTACGTGCCGCGTCTTCGTAACCTATATTTTCATTGGGGCGTCGGCTCGCCGCTTGGCCAGTTTTAAATGCGACCTCATCAATTTCAAAAGTCTGACGTAGGGCTTTTGGGAACCCGCTAGCGAACTCCGATAAGTTACTAAAGCCGATCAGTTGGCAGATAATCCGTGAAAAACTATCGCTTATTTGTTCGTTTTCGCGGGCTACTTCAATAAATTCAAACTGCTGTGATTGAAAGCTAGCCAACCTGGCTTTAAATGCAGACACTTGTCTCTCGAGCAGCGATGCTGCGCCTCGATCGTCTGATAAATCCAGTAGCTCAAGTAGTTCAGGATGGCGACTAAAGATATCTCCATTATCCCGTAAAAAATCGACTAGCTCTTCTTTAACCATGGTTTCTACTAATTTTTCTTGTGTCACTTAATGTCCCTTATTTTTTTATTATGAGTTCTTAGAGTTCAAATTCACCGCTAAATACCGTTTGCGTTGGGCCTTTCATGATAAGAGAATTTTGGCCACCGCGCCAGCTTATGCTTAAGTCTCCGCCGGGTAGCTGAACACAAACAGTTTGATCTAGATCCCCGCAGGCAATGCCGGTAGCCACTGCGGCACATGCACCGGTACCGCAGGCGATTGTTTCACCAACCCCACGTTCAAAAACCCTCAAGCGAATATTTCTGCGATCTAAAATTTGCATGAACCCGATATTTGCACGTTTTGGGAAAAATGGGTGTGTTTCCAAGGCAGCCCCTAAAGACTGGAGTTTGGCTGTATCCACATCCGCCACTCTAATAACCGCATGCGGGTTACCCATTGAAACAGCCGAAAACGTCACGGGTTCATTATCAACTAACACACTATAGATGTGGCTTTGCGACTTAGCCGTGACAGGAATCTTGCTTGGCGAAAATTCGGGTACCCCCATATCGACAATCACATCACCGCTCGCCTCGTCGACTTCTAATATGATATCGCCACCTAAGGTTTCTACCTTGATCCTAGACTTATCGCTCAGGCCCTTATCTCTGACAAACACGGCAAAACATCTTGCCCCGTTACCGCACTGCTCAACTTCGCCACCATCGGAATTGAGAATTCGATATTTGAAATCCATTTCTGGTCGAAGCGACCGTTCAACAATCAAAATTTGGTCACAACCGATGCCAAAATGACGATCTGCGATGTTTGCCGCTTGTGCCTGCGAAATAGGGGTAACCTTATTGGTAAAATCAAATACCACGAAGTCATTACCTAGACCATGCATTTTTGTGAAAGACAGTTTCATAGACTGTATTTAACCATATAATAGTCTTCGCGTACGAGCCTCTTGTTAACAGATTGAGCGATTAAATAGATTATCCATAAATGAAATTAGATTGGTCACAAATAGATACGGTGTTGCTCGACATGGATGGCGTATTACTAGACTTGCACTATGACAATCACTTTTGGCAACACTACGTGTTACAGGTTTATGCTAACAAGCACGACATGTCCTACAGCGATGTGAAGCGGCAGTTTGCGCCGATATTTGCAGCACACGCGGGCACCTTGAATTGGTACTGCGTGGACTTTTGGTCTGAGAAATTTGGCATAGACATCATGTTACACAAAGCGGAGATGGCCGAAAAAATTGGGTTTAGGCCTACAGCAGAGGCTTTTTTACAGAATTGTCAGCAGCAAGTAGATGATCTAAGGCTGATTACTAATGGGCATCGAAAAGTCCTAGAATTAAAAATCGAAAAAACCAGCCTCGACCAATATTTTAAACAAATGATCTGCTCACATGAGCTTGGCGCCGCCAAAGAAAGCCAGGTGTTTTGGCAGCAACTGCATAGGTCAAAAGGCTTCGACCCAGATCGAACCTTGTTTATCGATGACAGCGAATCAGTATTAGATTCGGCGAAACGCTATGGTATAGGTCATCTGTATAGCATTGCCAAGCCGGATTCGAAAAAAGACAGAGCGACAATTAGTAAATTTCCAATGTTGGAGGTACTCCCCTCTTGAGATAGGGCAGCGGCGAATGATCGCGGGCTACAATGACAAACAACTGTTATTCGTCGTGCCCCTGCGCTTGGTGATCAAATTTTCCATGGCTTAAAAAAAACTGTACCTGTTGAATAACGTTGGCATCCATCATCATAAATGTATGGGTTACTGGCATTACCATATGGTCTGTCATTCCGTCAACCTTGCTACTGTCTACAGACACGATGCCATCGTGCTGGGCGCTAGTTAATTTTGTAAGCACAGGGTTGAAGCTTTTATTTCCGGCAATGACCCCTAGCTCGAAATCCACGTGTCCTAGATTAATCGGAACGCTATCTTTGCCGGTACCGAGTTGTTGCCCAGAGGGACCATTATAGAATTCGAAAAGGATATTGTTGGCAAGAAAATCTGCTAGTTCACTTCCTTGATTTGGAGGGCCGAGCATTATAGTGCGCCCAAGATTTTCAATTTTGTGATTTTGTAAGTATTGACGAACTAAGATGCCCCCCAAGGAATGTGTGACGAAATGCACCTTAGCGTCTTCTTCGCATTGTTCGAGCGCCCCTGAAATCGCGATTTGTGCTAATGGCTCAATCGCTAATTCCCTAGAGGGATAATCAACGTTTATAACTGAATAGTCGGCGCTTAAGGCCTTTTCAAGTCGGCCCATCGCGCGCGCACTACGCCCCAAACCATGTAATAAAACGACGCAATCGCTATTGTCGGTCATTGCAATATTTGGTTTCTGGGGCAGAGCTAAAGCATTCCCAACGCTGATGACAATCCCGGGTACGCCAGCGCACAGGTCGCGCTTAAGCTACTAATGCTAGATTTGCGTAAGCTAAGACCAACCACTTACTACCGACCTCACTAAAGTTAATTTGAATACGAGCATACTCGCCCTGACCTTCTAAATTGACCACTACGCCTTCACCAAATTTCGGATGGGTAACGTCGGCGCCAACTGAAATACCACTTTCATGGGTGCTTTGATCATCTACCCAAGCGGAATGATCACGCCGGGGAGCGCTATACGTGGTTTTAGGCCGAGCCCTGATTTCAGTAATTAACTCGCTTGGAATCTCTTTTAAGAATCGGCTTGGGGAGGTGTATTTCTCTGAGCCATAAAGTCGCCGTAATTCGGCATGGCTTAGCCACAGTTGCTGCATAGCACGGGTCATTCCAACATAGCAGAGCCGACGCTCTTCCTCTAGTCGAGCGGCACCCTCTTCTAGTGATCTTTGGTGAGGGAACAAGCCCTCCTCCAAACCCGTCAAAAATACCACTGGAAACTCTAAGCCTTTGGCCGAATGCAGGCTCATTAATTGTACGCAGTCTTCCCATTCCTCGGCTTGGCCTTCACCCGCTTCCAGTGCCGCATGCGCTAAAAAGGAAGATAAAGGTGGTAGGTCATCTTCAGTTTCATCGACCTCATAGCCGCGGGCTGCGGAAATCAATTCTTGTAGATTCTCTACCCTAGCCTGTCCCTTTTCACCCTTTTCTTTCTGAAAATGCTCAATAAGCTTACTTAAATCCAGCATTATTTCAAATTGTTGAAATAAGTCTTGATCGGTAATTTGCTGGGAAATGTCTTGGATTAAATTTACGAAAACACCGAGCGCAGATTGAGCACGGCTACTGAGCTGATCACTGTTTAGCAACTGATTACAGGCATCCCACATCGACAATTGATTTTGCCTCGCGTATTCACGAACGGTATCTACCGTTTTGTTGCCAATACCGCGGGTTGGTGTGTTAACGATACGCTCAAACGATGGGTCATCTTCGCGCCGAGTACAAAGCCGTAGATATGCCAACGCGTCCTTAATCTCTGCTCTCTCAAAAAATCGCAGGCCACCGTAGACTCGATAAGGCATTCCTTTATTTAATAGCACTTCTTCAAATACGCGCGATTGCGCATTCGAGCGATACAAAATAGCCACTTGTGAACGTAAACCACCTTGGTTTACCCAGCTTTGAATTTGATCAATTATAAATCGAGCTTCGTCCTGTTCATTGTAGGCGGTATATAGCTTAACCGGTTCGCCTTTTTCGCCCGCCGTCCAAAGCTCTTTACCAAGGCGTGTACCATTATTCTTAATCACTGCGTTTGCGGCATCCAAAATATTGGTAGTTGATCGATAATTTTGCTCTAAGCGAAGGGTCTTGGCATTTGGGAAGTCTTGTTCAAACTGAAGAATATTTTCGACCTTAGCGCCACGCCAACCATAGATGGATTGATCATCGTCGCCGACCGCAAATAGGCTGTGCGATTTTTGTACCAACAACTTTATCCATAGATACTGGATTGAGTTGGTGTCCTGAAATTCGTCAACTAACACGTGCTGAAAGCGGGTTTGATAGCGCTCACGAAGTATCTCGTTGTTTTTCAATAACTCGTATGCGCGCAGTAGCAACTCAGAAAAATCAACTAGGCCAAAGCGCTGACACAAACCTTCATAGTGCGCAAAAACAGCCAGCAGCGTTTGTTGCTGAGTATCGTTGCTGTGAGGCACTTGTTCGGGCCGCCGACCCTCTTCTTTATGACCGCTGATAAACCATTGAATTTGCCTAGGTGGCCAATAGGCTTCGTCCAGCGCTAACTCTTTTAGGCTGCGCTTGATCATCCGTAGCTGATCATCGCTATCTAGTATCTGAAACGCTTGAGGTAGGCTGGCTTCCTGATAGTGTTGCCGCAGTAAGCGGTGTGCCAGGCTATGAAAGGTTCCAATCCACATGCCGCCCATCGGAATGCCGAGCATATCCTCGATACGGTTACGCATTTCGCGGCTGGCTTTATTAGTGAAGGTAACAGCCAGTATTGATAACGGCGAAACCTCATGCGCCTCTACTAGATAGGCAATACGAGATATCAAAACTCGAGTCTTGCCACTACCCGCGCCGGCAAGTACGAGTAACGGTTGTGGTGCCGCGGCAACCGCTTCTCGTTGAGCGTCGTTTAGTTCATCAAATATATGCGAAACATCCATGACACGATTCCACGGGGCGAATATTACCCCAATACTTTGTTAAAAATGTACCGTCTAGCGGCTGTGAGATTCCCAGTGATTTACTGATAGAGTTTAAACGCGTCGTTTGCGTGCGGTTGCGAGAAAACGTGCTGCCCTTAAACATAAACATGCTACTCAACGGTAACAGACTTAGCCAGATTTCGCGGCTTGTCGATATCGGTGCCCTTTAACAGGGCGACATGATACGCCAGTAATTGCAGAGGAATAGTGTAGATGATGGGTGCAATAAAATTGTTTACCGGAGCAACGTTTAACACCATGGTTTCGTCATCGGACTCTAGGCCTGAGTTTGCGTCAGCAAAAACGTATAGGCGGCCGCCGCGCGCGCGGACCTCTTCAAGGTTGGATTTTAATTTTTCGAGGAGTTCATCATTGGGGGCTACTGCAACAACCGGCATGTCTTTATCTACTAGCGCCAGCGGGCCGTGTTTCAATTCGCCAGCGGCATAGGCTTCTGCATGAATATAAGATATTTCTTTCAGTTTAAGCGCGCCTTCAACCGCAATTGGAAAATGCGCTCCACGACCCAAAAATAACGTGTGATGCTTATCTGCGAAGTGTTTCGCCATTGAGATGATGTCGTCTTCAAGGTTTAAAGCGTGCTCAATTTGACTTGGAAGTGTTCGTAACTCGTTAACAATTTCCTGTTCTAGTGAATCGCCTTCATGAGTCAAGCCTAAGGCTCGGCGACGTAGGCATATGGCCAACATCAATAGCGTCACTAGCTGAGTTGTAAATGCTTTTGTGGATGCGACGCCAATCTCCCTGCCAGCGTGGGTGAATATTGTTAAATCACTGGCCCGTACTAACGAGCTCTCGGGCGCGTTGCAAATACATAGGGTATTTGTATAACCCAAGCCTTTGGCCATTTCTAATGCAGCCATAGTGTCAAGTGTTTCGCCAGACTGAGAGATAGTCACGAATAAGGTGCCGTCGTCGACAACATGCTTTCTGTAACGGTATTCGCTGGCGATCTCGACATCACAACGAATACCGAACTCCTCAAACCAATAGCGCGCCACACATGCAGCGTTATAACTAGTGCCACAGGCAATAATCTTTAATGACTTCGCAGCATCGAATATTTCTTTAGCATTTTCACCAAAGGGTATTTCTAATACGCTACTCGCGCCAAGACGGCCCTCCAAGGTTTCAGTAACGGCGCGGGTCTGTTCATGAATCTCCTTCTTCATGAAGTGTGCATAACCTTCTAGATCGGTATCATCGTCACTCAAGGTGCTAATTAAAACCTTGCGTTCAACGACGTTTCGATCTTGGTCGTAAATGGTTACCGAGTCACTGCTAATGTCCGCAATATCGCCATCTTCCAATACCATGTAATTGCTACATACGGGTATTAGTGCAGACATATCTGAGGCAATAAAATTTTCACCATCGCCAAGGCCGATCAATAGTGGAGAGCCACAGCGTGCGGCAATCAAACGGCCACTCTCTTGTTTGGAGATGACGCCGAGACCGTATGCTCCGCGAATTTCATTGACGGTGTTTTGTACCGCAGTTAACAGGTCTGCGCCGGTTTGCATGTGCATGTCAATCTGATGCACGATGACTTCGGTATCCGTTTCGGAACTAAAAGGAAAGCCCTTTAGGGTTTGTTGGGCCCGCAGTTTCTGATGATTCTCAATAATGCCGTTATGCACCACCGCCACTTGTTGTGAGCTGGTATGTGGATGAGCATTGTGAATAGCGGGTCGCCCATGGGTGGCCCAGCGAGTATGCGCAATGCCAATGTGACCGTTGACATCGCCACTTATCGCCTCGAGCCCGGCGACTCGTCCTACACTACGGCGCAGGTCTAGCTCACCTTTTTCGGCAATCACGGCTAAGCCTGCCGAGTCATAGCCCCGGTATTCGAGTCGTTTTAGCCCATCGATCAAGATGGGCGTAATATCTCGCGATGAAATCGCGCCTACAATGCCGCACATGCTTTTACCCTATATTCCTTAATCTTTCTTAGGTCGTTTCCAACCATTTATTAGCCGTTGGCGGGCCCGGCTAATCGCTAACTGATCTTTTTTGACGTTACTGGTGATGGTTGATCCTGCCCCGATAGTAGCGCCATCTTCAATCTCTATTGGGGCCACTAATTGACTATCAGAGCCAACGAACACATCCTTACCAATAATAGTCTGGTGTTTGTAGGCACCATCATAATTACAGGTAATGACGCCAGCAGCGATGTTGGTGTTTTCGCCGACCACCGCATCGCCTACATAACTGAGATGGTTTACCTTGGCGCCTTTATCGAGTATTGCATTCTTGGTTTCAACAAAATTGCCAATCCGAACCCCATTATTTAATTGGGTGCCGGGCCGCAACCTCGCGAAGGGCCCTACGTTCACGAACTCACCAATTTTTGTTTGATCAATTACTGTATTTGCGTGAATACGCGTGTTGTCACCAATCTCGCTGGCAGTGATGGTGCAGTTAGGCGCAATGCTTACATTGCTGCCAATGACGGTTGGGCCAATGATAACCGCGTTAATATCGATAACGCTGTCTATCCCAATCTGAACATCGCCGCGAATATCAATACGGTTTGGGTCGATGATGGTAACGCCGCTTTCCATTAATTGCTCGGCTCGAATCCGTTGATATAGTCGTTCTACGCGAGCCAATTGCACACGACTATTGATGCCTTCAACCTCGGCATTGCTGGCTGGTTGATAGGCCGTGATTGGGTTGCCTGCCCTATAGGCAATTTTGACAATGTCGGTCAAATAATATTCTTGTTGAGCATTATCATTACTAAGCTCGGACAGCCAGGCTTTCAAGTCCTTGGCCCGAGCACACAAAATGCCAGAATTAATCTCCTGTATAGCCGCTTGTTCGCTAGAGGCGTCTTTCTGCTCTACGATTCCGCAAACGCCGTCACTTTCATCTCTGATTATTCGCCCTAATCCGGTTGGGTCCGAAAAATTTGCCGTCAGTAAGGCTAATGGAAAAGCCGCCATCGAGGCAACCATCGGCGCAAGAGTGTCAGAGTTTATCAACGGCACGTCAGCGGTAAGCATCAGCAAACAAGCGTCGTCACTAACGCCTGGCATTACCTGCTGAACCGCATGGCCAGTGCCTAACTGATCTATTTGCTCCACCCAACGGAGCTCAACGTCACCTAGATCATGACCTTTAAGCGCGTCGATCACCTGATCCTTGGCGTGGCCTACGACTATATGAATTTTGCTCGGCCGCAGTTGTAATGCGGTATCGACCACATGTGCCAGCAATGGCTTGCCTGCAACCTGGTGCAGCACCTTTGGCAACGATGATTGCATGCGGCTGCCTTTGCCGGCTGCGAGAATTGCGATTTCAAGGGTTGGTTTGGTCATACAAATTTTGTTCAGAGCATTAATTAGCAGTATCCTGCTGGATACGTTTCAAAAGCCAAGCGAGATTACTACTTGATGGCTTAGATTCTATCAAACTACGAAGCCTCAAGTTGGAATTTACGCAGGATATACAAGGATCAATTGTTGATCGAACGCAATTAATATTAAAGTTAACATTGGCTTACAGCCAGGCGTTATAATTATCATGTTAGTAACCTTATCCGAGACTAAGTTGACCCTCTCAGAGACTTTGATGCAAGCTGAAATAGAGTTTAAACCACTTGCGTATACGCTTGGCGAGCCGGCCGGAATCGGCGCGGATATCATAATTCAATTGGCTCAGGATGAAATTCTTGATGATATTGTCTGTATTGGCGATGCCAGAGTTTTACAAAAAAGGGCGCAGGCGCTCAATCTACCGTTATTGTTGGTCGATTACCCAGAAAAGCCTTCAACGCTTGGTTGTTTATCTGTTGATCATCAGCCTATTGCCAATTACTCAGTACTAGGAGAGGCTGATTCGGACAATGTAGACGGTGTGCTAGCGATGCTTAACACTGCGATTGACGGATGTTTAAACGGGAAGTTCGCGGCGATGGTCACCGGGCCCTTAAACAAGGCGGCTATTAATGATGCGGGTAAAGTGTTTTCTGGGCATACCGAATACTTAGCGGAGCGCTGCAATGCCCCCATGCCAGTCATGATGTTAGCGACAGCCAGCTTTCGTGTTGCATTGGTCACTACCCATTTACCGTTACGCAGTGTTAGCGACGCAATCACTAAACCACTAGTGCAACAAATATGTCGGATTGTCGATAGCGATCTGCGCAGTAAGTATGGCATTGAAAAACCTAGAATCCTGGTGTGTGGTTTAAATCCACACGCTGGTGAGGGCGGTCATCTTGGCACAGAGGAGCTCGAAATAATTATTCCCGCTTTGGATGAACTCCGAGAACAAGGACTAAATGTGCTTGGCCCGATGCCCGCAGACACCCTATTTACCCCGCGTTATCTAGAAAATGCAGATGTCGTGATCGCGATGTATCACGATCAGGGTTTGCCCGTATTGAAAGCCTTAGGTTTTGGCAATGCGGCTAATATCACCCTGGGGTTACCAATCATCCGAACTTCCGTAGATCATGGAACCGCCTATGATTTAGCCGGTACCGGGCAAGCTGACACGGGCAGTCTAACAACTGCCATAAGCGTCGCCCGACAAATGTGTAAAGTAGTAAGAAACTAATGAAAGAAAACAACAACGACGTGTTTGCCGCACCTAGAAAATCCTTAGGCCAAAACTTTCTTCAAGATCCGAATATTATTCGCAAGATTGTTGCCAGCTTAAACATTAAGAATGACGATGTGGTCATGGAGATTGGTCCGGGCCGCGGGGCTTTAACGGAACTAATGTTGCCGCTGGCGGGACAACTTCACTTGGTCGAGTTTGACCGTGATTTGGCTCGCTACTGGCGACAACGTGCGGATGAAAACTCTAGTTTGGTGGTACACGAATACGATGTTCTTAAATTTGATTTAAAAGAGGTCTTGGCGGCGACTGAGCGCCGGATCAAGATAATCGGCAACCTGCCGTATAATATTTCCAGCCCGGTATTGTTCCATCTAATGCCCTTTGCGGCGCGCATTGATTCCCAAGTGGTCATGCTGCAAAAAGAAGTCGTAGACCGAATGAGCGCCAATTCTGGAAATAAGCAATATGGGCGACTGTCGGTGATGTTGCAATATCGATACCAAATTGAAAACCTATTTAAGGTTCCAGCCAGTGCTTTTTTCCCGCCGCCGAAGGTTGAATCTGCGATTGCTCGTTTGACCCCTAGGCGAACCATCGAACGACCGGTCAATAGCTTGCTGGACTTTGAGTTGATTGTTAAGCAAGCATTCTCGCAGCGCCGTAAAACCTTGCGCAATACCTTGAAAGGCTCCCTAAGCGCTGAGCAAATGGAATCTGTCGGCGTTTCGCCAACCGATCGAGCAGAAGTATTGAGCGTTGATAATTTTGTCGATCTTACCAATTTGTATACCGACAATGAGAACGCATTAGCAACTGATTAACCATGCAGAACCACTGTCTATACTAACAATTACCAGAACTCATGAAGATACTGGCACCCTGACAGCATTTTATTTACCCAAGCAATGCCTGCTGTAATTGCCTCTTGGTATTGTTTTTGGAAAAACGGGGCGTGCGATTGCGATCAAGCATCCAAGGTTCTAATCAGCAAGCTCCTTCTTCAAAACAAACTTAAGAACCTTACCTGCCGGATTACGCGGCAGTGCATCAACAAGATGCAATCTTAACGGCAGTTTATATTTTGCCAACTGAGTATCAGCAAACGCGCGAAGCTCTTCGATAGTTAGCTCCTTGCCTTCATGCAATGCGGCGACAGCCGTGACTGCTTCGCCCCATTTCTCATCTTTTAGACCAATCACAGCAACTTCGGCTATTGCCTCATGCTTGTATAGCACGCTCTCAACTTCGGCTGGATACACGTTCTCACCGCCGGATATGACCATATCCTTAAGCCGGTCACAGATAAATAAGAAACCACCTTCGTCTAAATAGCCAACATCGCCAGAGTGAAACCAACCCTCGCTGTCGATGGCCTCGGCAGTGGCTTCTGGTCGGTTCCAATAGCCCTTCATGATATTGGGTCCAGAAATACAAATCTCGCCGCGTTCGCCTGCCGCAAGAGTTTGATTATCATCTCCCACAATCTTCAAGTCGGTATACATCGGCGCTTGACCGGCCGAACCGAGTTTGCTTAGCGCCCATTCGGGTGTTAAAAATGAAGCGAATGGGGCGGTTTCGGTAAGCCCATAACCTTGACAAAAAGACACGCCTCTATCTGCGTAGAGCGTGAGGAGCGACTCGGGTGGAGGTGCTGCGCCACAGACGAAGGTTTCGACTTGGCTAAAATCAGTTGTGTCGAAGGCCGGGTGTTGCGACATGAATAAGAACATGGCGGGGGCACCGAACATATGGGTTACTTTGTATTCATCGAACGCACTGAGAACTTTAGCCGGATCAAAGTTACGCATTAACACCAGAGTAGAGCCGAGTGTAAAGCTATGCAAAGTCATCACATTCAGACCGCCAATGTGAAACAGTGGCGCTACGGTAAGTATGACGCTGTCTCGTGAGGCACTAAATGCAAAATGTGAATTGATATTATTCCAGAGAAGATTACCGTGGGTGAGCATAGCGCCCTTCGGCAATCCAGTGGTGCCTGACGTGTACATGATCAAGCTGACATCGTGTTGGTCGACGCTGACAATTTCACCTAAGGGCTCAGCTATAGCGCGTTCTGTGAGCAGGTCTATCCAACCGTCGAAGGCGGATTCAGTACTATAAAACTGTTGGCAACAGAGCTTGTCTTGGATTGGATCGACGATCGGCTGTAAGGCATCATCACAGACTAAGCTGTGAATTCCGGCGTCGTTGATGATGAACTCTAGTTCTTGCGCGGTTAAACGAAAGTTTAAAGGAACAAAAATGGCACCAATTGCATTGGCAGCGTAAACCGTTTCCAAGAAGGCTGGTTGATTGAAACCAAGAAATCCGACTCGATCACCGACACAAACGCCATTGTTGCGAAGTAAAGTAGCTTGGCGGCGAACTCGATCGGCAAAATCCTGATAGCTGATGTTCTGATCTTCGAAAATAAGGGCCGTTCGTTCCGGGTTGGATGCCGCTCGGCGCAGAACAGTGTTGGCTAAATTTGGTTCGGCTTGTGGTCTGTGCATATTGTTTTTTGTCCCAAATATAAAGGCTTTAATTATCGAAAAGTATTGGATAGAGAGGCCTCTTTGCTTGGCTGCTCAGTTTCACGTATGACGATTAAATGATCATACTGGAATTGTCTTAACATGATCCTATTTTCTAAATACCGGAAGATCTTTAGGCTGGGCAGATTGGTTATACGGTGTCAGCATCTTGTCCCAATATTCAATTTCTTAATCAGAGGCTCCTGACGTGTCAATAATTAAACGACTTATCTTCGGCATGGCACTAGCGACCATTTCTCTTTGTTTACTTGCCGGCCAAGACCGACAGAAGACAGCCTTGGTGACGGGAGCAAGTTCTGGTATCGGTCTAAAAACAACCGAAACGTAATCTGGTTTATGCCGACGCTGACAAAGAGGCGCCTTTTGCCTTGGTGTTAGCGTGATGCCTTGGAATCCTCGTTATGCCAATAACGCAAGCAAGCTTGGGACAGTCGAGCCGTACCCGAAATCACCGAGTGTTTGATATAGCGGCCGGCAAGATAGTTTATTGGGGTAATAATTAAGGTGATTAGGGTTGCAAAAATAATACCGAAGCCAAGCGATACCGCCATCGGAATAAGAGATTGCGCCTGGGTACTTTGGTTTAACATGAGAGGCAGTAGACCAACAAAGGTCGTTAAGGAGGTAAGCATCACAGGGCGAAAGCGTACCTCGCCGGCGGTTAAAACCGCTTCCATTACGTCCATGCCCTTAGCACGTTGCTGATTTATATAATCGACCAGCACCAAGCTATCATTTACCACAATACCAGTGAGCCCCAATATACCCATAATACTGAGCATTGAGAACGATAAGCCCATAATGTAGTGGCCTGCAATAGCACCGACTATCGCCAATGGAATAATTGACATCACCACCAACGGCTGGCCAAACGATTTGAAAGGGATAGCCAATAATGCATATATCACAATGATTACTAGAATAAACCCTAACAGGAAGCTTTCCACGGTCTCTCTTTGGGTTTCAGCTTGGCCGTCCATATTGAAAGTAAGCTCAGTCTCCGAGGCAAACAGGTCGGCAAGGAATAGTCGTAGATCTGTTCTGATAGCAGTGACATCGTAGTTTGTGGAATCAATATCGGCACTCACCGTAACCGCTCGTCGAAGTCGGTCTCGATAGATCGCCGTGGGGCTAGTGCCCGAACTAAGGGTTGCCAACTCTGATAGCGGAATAGTATCGTTACTATTGGGCGTTGTGATCTTAATGGCAGCTAAATCACTGACCGACGATCGGTCAATCCGTGGATAGCGAACCATCACTTTTATTTCGTCAGTGCCGCGCTGAATTCGCTGTGCCTCGAAACCAAATACCGCGTCGCGTACCTGCGAGGCGATCTCGGTCTGGGGTAATCCCAGGGCATTGGCCAGCGGTGTTAAGGCGATTTTTATTTCTTCTTTGCCGCTGGTAACGTTATCTTGAATATCGAAAACCCCCGGATAACTCTTAAGATATTCTCGCACCTGGGGAACTACATTATCGATCCGTTCTATGTCATTGCCATAAATAGCCACCGACAGAGGTTTGCCAAAATCACCAAACGATGAACTTAAACTGAGCTTTTCTGCGCCGGGAATATCGCCAATTCGTTCTCTGAGTTGATCCTGAACCTTCTTTATCGAAAAGCCTTCGGGATAACCGCTTGGACCCTGTTCGAACTCCATGATAACAACCCCGTAATTGGTACCCAAACTCGGGCCAGTAGGGCCAAATGACAAGCCAGATGCGGAAATAAAATATCTAAAATAGGATTCGCCAGTTACCGGATCTACGTATTCTTTGGACAATTCTCCCGCAATATCTGAAATATTTTGAATATGCCCCTTGGTG
This sequence comes from uncultured Arenicella sp., assembly GCA_963925935.1. Taxonomy (GTDB): domain Bacteria; phylum Pseudomonadota; class Gammaproteobacteria; order Arenicellales; family Arenicellaceae; genus Arenicella. The sequence continues at coordinate 35,284 of CAWUWF010000020.1, forward strand.
GTTTCGTAGCCAGTGGTGGCAGGCATTGCGAGATTAATAATGATTGCGTTATCTTCAAACTCTGGAAAAAATGACGTACGTAGCCAGCCATTATTCATTGACGACATGGCAACGATGAAAATGGCAATCGCGGTGACTAAGGTGACTAATTGATTGCGAACACAAATAGCTAAGAACGGCCGATAGATACTAATTATCGAGTTTTCAAAGCCTCTGGAAAATGATTGTTGAAGACGCCCAAAGTAGGAAATTTGATCTTCGTTTCTAGGCTTAATAGTGCTCATGTGTGAAGGCAGAATCAATTTAGATTCAACCAAGGAAAATGCCAAAACGGGAATCACAATCATTGGAATTTGCTTGGCTAAATCTGCCACCGCCCCGGTTACCAACAGCAACGGTGCAAAAGCAACCATGGTGGTCATAACGCCAAAGGTAACGGGCACTGCAACTTCTTTTGTACCAATCAATGCAGCCTGCGCCGCAGGCATACCATTGCGTTGATGTCGGTAGATATTCTCACCTGTGACAATGGCATCATCAACGACGATCCCAAGCACCAGAATAAAGGCGAACATGGTCAGCATATTTAGTGACAGCCCTAAGACGGGCATAAGCGCGAAACCGCCTAAAAAACAGACTGGAATCCCTAGCCCAACCCAAAACGCAACGGCGGGACGTAAGAATAGTGACAGTAAAATGAGCACTAATATGCCGCCTTGTAGAGCGCTACTAATCAAAGTATTTAGGCGATCATCAACCACTGCAGCGGTATTGCCGTAAGTGCCAATAGACATGCCGCTAGGTAATTTACTTTGGTACTCATCGATAAAACCGAGCACACTATCTGCGACATCAAGTGTGCTTTGGCTGCCGATACGATAGGCTTCTAGAGAAATAGCTGGTTTGCCATTATAAAATGTTTCTACCTTTTGAAGTTGGTAGCCGTCGACGACATTTGCGACATCTTTTAAGTAAACGACACGGTCGCCGAAATTTTTAATCGGAATAGCATTGAACTCAGCAGCGCTATAGGCCTGGCCATTGGTTCGCACTAAAATGTCGCCATCTACGGTGCGCAAATTACCAGCTGAGACATCTATTGAGTTACGCTGTATCGCACTTCCGACATCAGCCAGGCTTAAACCATACTGTAATAATGTACTGGGGCTTATTTCAATATGAATCTCACGCCCAGGCGCTTGCAAGTTGCCGACTTGAGTGACGCCTTCAACCTGGGATAGGGCTTGCTTGAAGTCAGCCGTCGCCTGATATAAATCGTCATAGGCCACATCGCCATAAATCACCATTCCTATCACTTGGATTATCACATCCGCGACCTGAATGACCGGCCTTTCGGCGTCGCTAGGTAAGGTGCTTAGGGCGTCGACCCGAACTTTAATGTCGCTCAATAAGTTCTGCTCGCTATAGCCAGACTCTATCTGAGCAAACACCTGCGACATATTTTCTGAGGATCTCGAAGAAATCTTTTCGATTCCGACCAAACCTGCAATTGATTCTTCGATCCTGGCAGTAACAGTTTCCTCGATCGACCTAGGGTTGCCACCAGGCAATACGGTGGTGATAGTAATTGTCTGCAGGCTGAAGTCTGGCATAAGCTCAAGCGGGATATCATCGCGCAGAGCAAATAGACCGAGCAACATTATCGCTACCATCAATAGGTTTGCGGCAACGTGATTTTTTGCGAACCATTCAATCATTTTCTTATCTTGTATTAAAAATTATTAGGGTAAAGCGCATGAGTGGCATAACTCCTGTTTTACTTAGTAAGTCTTGGGTGTTTCAGGACGGTTCCAATATTCCAGCCAGTGTTGCCATAAATCAATCATCATATATTTGAACCTGTGCGCCACAACATAGTTTATTGGCACGATGATGAGGGTAATAACAGTGGCGAATAGGATCCCAAATCCAAGAGAGGTTGCCATCGGCTTCAGAAACTGTGATTGCCGACTGGGATCTAGCAGCAATGGAACAACGCCGGCGAAGGTGGTAACTGACGTTAATATTACCGGTCTAAACCGAGTAGCACCGGCCTTGAGAACCGCAGCTATAAGCTCCATGCCTTCTGCACGTCGCTTATTTATATAGTCCACTAGTACCAGGCTGTCATTAACCACAACTCCGACCAACGCCACAATCCCAAAAAAACTCAAAGAGGTAAGTATTTGAAAGGTAATGATATGCCCTAGTATGGCACCTACCAAGCTAAACGGAATGATCGACATGACAATGAGCGGCTGCCCATAGGACTTAAACGGTATTGCCAATAGTGCATAAATGGCAATCATTACCAACGATATACCAAGCAATAGGCGTGCATTGGTTTCAGCGGTCTCTTCCGCTTCGCCATCGAACTGATAGCTCACGTCAGGATAGCTTTGTTGAAGTGAACGTAAAAACTCATCAATATCCGCTAAAATAAGGGGAACGTTAGCTATGGATTTGTCCACATCAGCCGTCACATTCAAAATTGAGTGGCGATCCAAACGATAGAGCGAGCTAGGGCTCTCGAAGGATTCAGTGTCGGCAATTTCAGACAGTAATACTTCTTCTGTCGAGTTGGGTACCTTAATCGGTAGTTGATTTAGGTCTTGGATAGATGAGCGAAACTCAATAGGGTAGCGCACCATTACCCGAAGCTCGTCATGGCCACGCTGAATTCTTTGTGCTTGAAAACCAAATACTGCGGATCGAACTTGTTGAGCAACATCATTCATATTCAAACCCAAGGAATAAGCACGTGGCTTGAGTACTATCTTGAGCTCTTCTTTGCCGCCACTATAATTGTCTTGAATGTCATAGATTGCGGGGTATTGTTTGAGCTTTTCACGCAGTAAAAATACAACTTCGCTCATTCGTTCAGTGTCTGAACCACTCAGCTCAACGTTGATAGGAGCACTGGTTCTAAACCAGTCGGCTCTTACGTTCAAGCTTTGTGCTCCGGGGATTTCCCCAATCATTGCGCGTGCTTCGCTAGCAATCTGCGCAGCACCTACCGCTAGTGATCGGTCTGATTCAAGTTGTAATTCGGCGGCGACTGAGCCAACGTTCGGTTTTATCGTTTGGCCGCTGCTGCCGCTAGTGGCTAGAATGTTGGTGATGATACTTTGACCTGTTACAGGGTCACGGTACTTTTCCTGAAGTTCTTGAAATACCTTTGAAATGCGCTGAATATATCTGTCGGTGGTTTCGAAGCCATTCGACTCCGGCATCGTTAAATTGATTCTTACGGTTCCAGATTCCACGCTAGGAAATGAGCTGTATTTTAAGTGCCCCATAGACGCCCAACTAATTATGATAGTTGAAATCGCGAATAGAACAGCTAGGCTAATACTTTTGTTGCGCAGGGATTTCTCTAGAAATGGTTGGTAATATTGAATTACAAATCGCTCTAGAGCTCTTGATATACCTTGTTGGATTCGACCAAATCGAGATATCTGGCTGGCATTGTTACGAACTTTCAAACGGGCTAAGTGCGCTGGTAACACCAGCTTAGATTCCACCAAGGACATTAACAAAATAGGAATTACCACAAGCGGCATCTGCTCTGCTACAAATGATAAGCGGGTATTGCCTAAAAATGCCATGGGCAGGAAGGCAACTACTGTGGTGAGTATCCCAAAAGTGACGGGTACGGCAATTTCCTTGGTACCATTTATCGCTGCATCCATGGGTTCATGCCCCTCGCGGATCTTTCGATATATGTTTTCGCCGGTGACAATCGCATCGTCAACCACAATTCCCAGAACCATGATGAACGCAAATAAACTAATAATATTAAACGACGCACCAGCGTAGGGCATGAACAGGAAGGCGCCCATAAAACTAACCGGAATACCTAGAAACACCCAAAATGCGACCGCCGGTCGTAAAAACAACGAAAGCAATAACATTACCAAAAAGCCGCCATAAAGGCCGCTGCTGACGACCGCACCTATGCGCGATTTAAGATAGCCTGAATCGTCATCCCAGTACCCAATACTGACTCCGCTGGGGAGATTCCGCTGGAATTCGACGATATAATCGCGAGTATCCTTGGCCACTTGAATCGCGCCTTGCTGCCCGACCCTGCGCACTTTCAGCATAACCGAGGGCTGACCATTGAAGGTCGTTGTCAGTTGGCTTTCTTCAAAACCATCCTTAATCGTGGCAATGTCGCCAAGCGTGGTTGGCGCGCCTTGACTATTTGCAATGACCGGAATCCTTGCGAACGCATCAGCGCTATAGGCTTGGCCGTTGCCGCGAATTAGAATGTCGCCATCACGAGTTTGGACATTGCCCGCAGAGACGTCGGCCGACCCGTTGCGAATAGCTCGGCCTAAATCGGCTAGGCTGATATTGTAATCATCTAAAGTTGCCGGGCTTACTTCTACCGTCATTTCGTAGTCGGCAACGCCCTGAATCTCAATATTGCTGACATTGTCATTTGTTAGCAATCCTTGGCGAAAGCGAGTAGCCGTTTCGCGTAATGTCTTAGCGCCTACATCCCCGCTGATCGCCACATAAATGACTGCTGGGTTATCAATGCGAATCGAAATGACTGGTTTTTCGGCTTGGCTCGGCAGCGTATTCAAGGCGTCAACCCGAACCTTGATATCATCTAATACGTCACGAGTATTATACGACTCATCTACATCGACTGTTACACGGGATGAACCTTCTGAAGAGCGCGAGACAATTTCGTCAATGCCCTCAATATCAGCGATAGCCTCTTCAATTCGGAGGGTAACGCCGTCCTCGGCGGTTTTGGGCGTCGAACCGCGGAAGGAAGTTGAAATGATAACTTGGCTTCTCTCCGTGCTTGGAAAAGTTTCAACTGGAACCAACGTTATTGCTGATATTAGACCGGCAATAACAATTGCGAACATTAAGATGTTGGCCGCGACTGAGTTTCGAGCAAACCATTCAATCATCAGAGCTTCCTCCAGCTAGCGGTAAAAACCAGCTACTTGAAAAACCATTACTGGCACCTCGACTATGCATTGCGATTAGCCTCATCTTGTTTATTCCAATATACCAACCAAGCCCGCCAAGTACTGATTAGTAATCCCTTAGCGCCATGTTTAATTTGGTAGCCAAGTAAATAGTTCACAGGCACAATTATCAAGGTAATTACGGTTGCGAATAGAATTCCGAACCCAAGTGAAATTGCCATAGGTTTGAGAAATTCCGATTGAGTGCTGCTATCCAAAAGCAACGGCGTTAAGCCTGCAAATGTAGTGAGTGAGGTCAAAATTACCGGCCGAAACCGCTTAGTTCCGCTTTCTATCACGGCTTCTAGAACATCTAGACCACGCCGACGCTGTTGGTTAATGAAATCGACCAACACCAAGCTATCGTTCACAACCACACCTAGCAAGGCCATCATGCCGACGATGCTTAGTATCGAAAGATCACTGCCCACCATAATATGCCCGAGTATTGCTCCTACCACGCTAAACGGAATTATCGACATAACGATCAAGGGCTGCGAGTAGGACTTAAATGGAATAGCCAGTAGTGCGTAAATTGCTAACAACACTAGAACCGCACCAGACTGGAAGCCTGAGCTATTCTCAGCTTGCTCTTCAGCCTCTCCTTTAAACGCATATTCAAGGCCAGGGTAATGTTCTTTTTCGACATCAAGTGCTTGTTTTAAGTCGCGCATTATTGCGGGCACATCGGCCTTTTTCTTGTCGACATCGGCGGTAATGTTGACCACCGCGCTGCGATTTATTCTAAACAAGGTGGTAGGACTGCGCGTGGGCGTGACCGTTGCTATGTCAGCCAGTGGAATTGTGTCATTGTTGACACCAACCCGAATCGCTAGGCGCTGCAAGTCATCAAATGAAGATCGGTGTTCTAGCGGTAGGCGCACCATTACGCGTACTTCGTCTCGGCCACGCTGTATACGTTGAGCTTCGAATCCGAATATCGATGCACGAACTTGGCTTGCAACGGTTGCTAGGTCCAGGCCTAACGCATGAGCTTTTGGGTTAAGTTTTATATTCAGCTCTTCTTTACCGCCTGAGAAATTATCTTGAATATCATAGACGTTTGGGTACTCGGCTAGGCGTTCGCGAATGGTGGTGCCGACCCGGCTCATCAGTGCGACGTCGACCCCTGACAGCTCTATATTTATCGGGTCGCCAGCTCTCCCTAGGTCGGCGATTATGCTGAGTTTTTCAGCGCCGGGAATGGTGCCTACTAGTTGTCGGGCTTGCGCCGCTATTTCAGATGCCTTGATATCCAGATGACGCTTTTCCGGACCGACTAACTCAACATTAACCGTGCCCACGCTAGATTTGACCTCTCGGCCACTGGTGCCGCTGTTGGTATAGATATGTCGAATCACAGAGTCGCCGGTTTTTGGATCGCGGTATTTCTCCTGTAGAGTTTCAAAATGACTTGCGATATCCTGAATATGCCGGTTAGTCGTCTCAAAGCCGGTCGTATCAGGCATGGCTAAAGAGAACACAATTTGTTCTGCCTCGACCCTTGGAAAAAACGTAAAACGGATATGCCCGGACGAAGCAATAGACATCACAATGATGGATGTGGCTAGCAAGCTGGTGATCGAGATGGCCTTATTGTCTAAGCACTTCACAAGGAACGGCCGGTAATATTTCAACACGGATCTCTCAAACCCACGCGCAATCGACATTTGAGTACGTGACAACCAATTCAGCTTGTCTGTTTCGTCGCGTGGTTGAATGTGGCTCATATGTGACGGCAAAACAAGCTTCGATTCTATTAGCGAGAAGATAAGTACTGGAATCACTACCATCGGTATCTGCGCAGCGATAAAACCGACTCGGTTGGCACCAAGATCGGCCAGCGGTAGAAATGCAACAATGGTGGTTAGAATGCCAAATGTGACCGGTAGAGCGATTTGCTTAGTGCCTATAATTGATGCCTGTAAGGAGTCCATCCCCTCGTGCATTCGCTGATAAATGTTCTCGCCGGTGACAATTGCGTCGTCCACCACAATGCCAAGCACGGTTATAAAGGCGAACAGAGAAATAATGTTAAATGTGCCGCCGACTAGGGGCATAAAGATAAAGGCTCCCATAAAGGACACAGGAACCCCAAGAAACACCCAAAATGCGACCGCAGGGCGTAAGAACAAGGACAACAATAGTAAGACTAAAATGCCACCTTGAACGCCGCTTTTTAACAGAGTTGCAAGCCTAGCGCGTAAGATTCGAGCAGTATCATCCCAATAATCCAAGGAAATACCATCAACTCGTCGCGCATTTTCGTCCTGGATATAGGCTTGTACATGATCTGAAATAGCCAGTGCAGATTGGTCGCCGGTACGCCGAACTTCAACCATGATCGCAGGGCTGCCAGCAAATTTTGTGAGAATTGATTTATCCTCAAAGCCATCAATGATATTCGCAATGTCGCCGAGCATTACTGGGTCTGCACCAATACTTGTGATAACGGGGATTCGAGCAAACTCCTCGCGGGTAAATGCCTGCCCCGCTGTGCGAACCAAGATATCACCGTCGCGGGTTCTAACATTGCCAGCAGACACATCTACCGCGCCTTTTTGAATAGCGCTTGCAACTTGAGCAAGGTTTAACTGATAGCTATCTAGCTTGTCTGGCGAAACTTCGATACTGACTTCGTAGTTTGTCACGCCTAGCAACTTGACCAGCGTAATGTCAGAACTGGCGAGTAAGTCATCGCGAACTTTGTCAGCCGCCAGTCGCAGTGTCTTCGGGTCTACATCGCCTTTTACTGCCACCAAAATCACGCTCAAATCTGAGCGTGTTAGAGATACCACTGGCCGTTCGGCTGACTGAGGCAGCGTGTTTAGCGCGTCGACTCTTAGCTTGATATCATTTAGTAATTCTCGCTTATCGTAGTCATCGCCAATTTCTGCTATGACGGTGGAAAACCCTTCTGCAGAGCGAGAATTGAGTTGATCTACGCCCTCGAGGTTATAAATAGCTTCTTCTATACGGGTTGTGATGCCGTCTTCGACTGAATCGGGTGTGGCGCCTCGATACGCTGTGGTCACCGTCACTGCTTGAATATCAAAGCTCGGGAAAACTTCCAGAGGAATCGAGCGAGACGCAGACAAAAGCCCCGCCACCACAATAGTGAACATCAGCAAATTGGCTGCTACCGGATTTCTTGCGAACCACTCAATCATCAATCAAACTCACTTATGATCCTAATCCTAAATAAACCAATTTGTCGCAAACCAAGGCTATAGCGCACTTGAGTTTCTTTAACTTAGATGCCATTTATGAAGCGTAAAGCTTAGACAATAATAGAGTGACCTACATGGCCCTGCGGCTTAAGCCGCAACGTTAACTCTGAATATTAATTGCTCGCGGTGTTTGGCAAGTTTTGTGCTTGCGAGCCTTCTATCTTAGAGCCCTTAGCGTCAGGCCCTTCGGTCAGAGCTTCTACGGGGTTGCTATCAGGCCTCGCCTGCTTGGCCATAAACTCGTCGGACAACTTAACTTTGGCGCCCGCTAAGGTGCTGTTCAGAGAGGTGGTGACCACTAAGTCGTTTTCTACGATACCGCTGGTGACCAAGGTGTTCTGATCATCTTGCCAGGCAATATCGATGGCTTGTTTAACCAAGCGACCGTCACGCGCGGCATAGGTATACGTTCCTTCTCTGATGCTCTTATTGGGAATAACGAATACATTGTCGACCGTTCGACCTTGAATTCTAGCGTTTACAAATTGGCCTATTTTTAAGGGCGCTTGGCCACTGATTTTTCCAAACGGATCTGTTACTTGTGCAATCACATCTATCTGACGAGTATGAATATCAAAAGTGCTGTCGGTGCGGGTTATCTTTGCATTCCAAGAGTGTGAGCGGCTGCCGACTGTATAGCTTAGTAATACATCGAAATCAGCGTAGGTTTCATCAGCGCCGCTTAATCGGTCGAGGCCAAGTTGGCTATACTCGTCTTGGCTGATTGGCAGGCGTACTTCAACACCATTAGTAGAGAACACTTCTGCGATCGGCGTGCCTACGCTTAGATACTGACCCAACACTGCATCACGTCGAATAATGCGCCCGGGATAAGGAGCAGTAATTTGAGTGCGACTTAAGTTTAGATTAGCGGTTTCTCTAGACGCTTTGGCCGAGTCCAACTGAGCCTTGGCGGCTGCCAACTGAGGTTTTCTGAGGACTAAAGAAGGTGCCGGTTCGGTGTTCCCTAAGCGCCTCCAGTCTTCCTCGGCTTGCTTTGCATTGGCGCGCTCCTGACGGTATCCGGCATCGGCTTGCGAGAACGAAGCCGCGGCTCGACTTAACTCTGCCTGATAATCTCGGGTATCGATTTGAATCAAAACGTCACCCTTTTGGAACGAACCACCGGTTTTGAAATCGTCCGACATGCCGACAATTTCGCCGCGTATCTGGGCAACCAAGTTACCTCTGGTTTCAGCCTCAATTGTTCCATTTGCGGTTACCACAATTGGATAGCTCGACCGATTAGCCTCAATCACATCGACCCTTACCACGGTCTCTGGAATGGCCCTCTTCTGCGCCTTGGGTTTAAATACGTTAAGAATCACAACCACAGCGCCAGTGACGAGAACAATACTCATCACGATGCGTGCCTTACGTGGTATTTTCCGAATAATTCCCTTTACCTTGGCTGTGGCTCCATTGGAATTTGATTGTGGTTCTGTACTAAGTTTGTATTCGTTATTCATTCTGTCTACGTCAGTTCATCTCTAGCCTTTACGGCTGGGCAGAACTTTTTCTAATGCTAGGTAAGTTTTTAGTGGGATCGCGCGCTTCTATGCTGCTGAAATCCCCGCCTAATGCTAAATGTATTCCAACTCGGTTTTGGACCAGCGCATTACGAAGATTAATTTCGTCGCGCATTGAGCCGAACAACCGACGTTGTGATTCTAACACGGTTGTATAATTTTCTATGCCCGACTGGTAGCGATCTAAGGCAAGATCTAAGCCGCCTTGGGCAAATCCCACTGCTTCTTTAATAGCGTGATGTTGATCTTGCAGTGTGTTCTCGCGAGACAAGGAATCTTCTACATCTTGAAAAGCATCTAAGGTCGTTTTGACCAACGCCGCATAACTAGATTCAGCTTGGTAAACAGCCTGTTGCTCTCGGGATTTGAGCGCTCCTGCCAGAAGCACCGGTTGGGCAATACCGGCAATCAAGGTCATCACCATGTTGTCATTTTCAAATAAGCTATCGAACTTATCACGACTATCGCCAATCGAGCCATTGAAGGAAATGGTTGGATAGCGATCGCGATTAGCGGCTTTGGCATTGGCTATACTTGATTTATATTGCAGTTGTCTGGCTTTGATATCGGGCCGCCTAGTTAATAGCTGAGCGGGCAGACCGGATGGCACAGGCTCTACTAGCTCAGGAAGCTTGGCTTCCAATTCCAATTCGGTATTAGGATATTGCCCTAATAATTTTTTAAAGGTACGTAAGGACTGTTCGAAGTCGAATTGCGCAGCCGCTAGCGCCGAAACTTGCAATTGAACATCAGTCCGACTTAGATACACATCAAGCGCCGATCGTAAGCCGCGCTTGTAATTTTCATCAATCAAATTAGCTGTGCGCTCAAAGCTATCCAGTCGTTGATTAGCAAGGTTTAGTTGCAGTTTGTTGGTCACCAGGTTGTACCAGGCCCTGCTGACATTAGCGACCAACGATAATTCAGCTGCTTTGAACAATTCGCTTTGGGCCAAAGCGCCGTAGGCGGCTGATTTTCGACGTTGAGTCAGTTTGCCCCAAATATCGGCTTCCCAGCTAATGTCTAAAGATGCGCTGACTGTACGAACCTCTGTTGTAACACTGCCGATAGCATTAGGGTCGCCTCCAACGCCGACGCCATTAATAACGCTTACGCCGCCGGCCGCGCCAGTAACCTCAGTTCGGTTACCACTAATGCCTGCGCGTATACTCGGCCATAGGCTGGCACCACTGATTCTAACTTGTTCAATCGCGACCTTTAATTGCGCCGCAGAACTCAATAAATCCGGATTGTTGTTGATGGCTTGCTGCGCGTACTTATTCAGGTATTGATCATTGAATGCGTTTAACCAGCCCCCTTGAACCGCTACGGCCTTTGCTGCTGGCTGTTTCTGCTTGCCTTGTTCAAGCTCAACTTGCCATGTCTCGGGGACCGCGACTTGTACTTCGCTAGGCAAATTCTTAATCTGTGTCGCACAACCACTAGCAAGCACTATTAATGCGGGAATAGCCCAACGGCCAAGTCTATTGCAGGGTCTTGAAAAGTTCACTTGAGCGTTTTCTGAACGTATCGGCATAAAGTTTGGCTTGGCGAGCTGGCTCGCAATATTGGGCGTTGCTATTGGGGTCTCAGAGTCTATATTTAATGAGTTTGTTTTAGTCATTCTTCTGTCACTCGGTCGGAATCCTATTGATACGATCTAAGCGATCGTAATCCTGCGCTATAAGGTGTTTATTTATTGTGAAAAATGAGTCCTTTTTACAAAAGCCTCGTTAACGTCGAGTATCACGACAATGCTATACTTTATGGCTAACATGGCCCTATCCAAGACGATCATAATACGATGAACGACGAGACCCAACAAGTTGCGAAAATTATTATAGAGGCGATGCCCTATATTCAGCTCTTCCACGGTAAAACAATTGTAATTAAATATGGGGGCAATGCCATGATAGACAATGCCCTCAAACAGAGCTTCGCGCGCGATGTTGTTATGCTGAAGTTGGTGGGTTTGAACCCGGTCATTGTTCATGGTGGAGGGCCGCAAATTAATGAAACTCTGGCGCGGGTTGGTAAAGCGACTGAATTTATTGATGGCTTGCGAGTAACCGACTCCGAGACCATGGATGTGGTCGAAATGGTGTTGGGTGGCTTGGTTAACAAAGAAATAGTCAATTTGATTAACTCCCATGGCGGTAAAGCGGTTGGGCTGTCTGGTAAAGACGGCAATATGATTCGCGCACGTAAAATAAGCTCGGGTAAAGCCGATGTAGATTACGGACATGTTGGTGAAGTTGCAGAGATCAACCCTGCTCTTGTAAAAACGTTAGAGGCGGACGGGTTTATTCCAGTCATCGCACCAATAGGTTCAGGTATAGACGGCGCGACATACAATATAAACGCAGACTCGGTAGCCGGCGCTTTAGCGCGCACCCTAGAAGCCGAAAAATTGGTATTAATGACCAATACTCCAGGGGTTTTAAATAAGGATGGCAAGTTGTTGACCGGTTTGGATGCGCAGCAAATAGCCGTATTGAAATTGGACGGCACTATCCAAGGCGGCATGTTGCCCAAGGTGGAATGCGCCCTTGCCGCGGTTAGTGGTGGCGTTAAGACATCACACATAATCGACGGGCGAGTAGATCACGCCTTGCTGTTGGAATTGATGACTGATAAAGGGGTTGGCACACTGATCAGTTGATAAGTCTTTGCTAAGCTCTAGGCAGCTAACATCGGCTTCTAGGGCAAAATAGGGTCGTGAAAGCGCTTCCTGCCTAAATCCTTCGAATTGCGCATTTTTCTTTGACAGAACTTTCATCAACTGCCGTTCAAAAAAATTGAGTGGTGAGATAATGAATTTCTGGAAGTGCAGCGTTTTTGATTTTTTGCTCTTTGCCAATTTTGCATTAAGTTCCAGCAGCTCATCGAGCTGCAAGGCTAATGGCAGCTCTTTGGGTTGAAAAGTGCTGCCAATTTGGTAGATTTTAGGCTTATCAGAACGCATTTCTACGTGTCCCCCCAGAATCGCCGAAACTTGATGTTGTTCAGTGAAAGCGCTTAGGCGATTAATGCTTAGTTTGAATTCACCCCAATCCTTTACTCTTATCGAACCGGGGTAAAGGGTATCGCCGGTCAATAGCCAACCCGTTTGTCGATCAAATAGAGCCACGCTGTCGCGCTGATGGCCAGGGATTGGAATGAGTTCTATCTTTCGCCCTCCCAAATTGAACTCGACTTCCTGCGTACCAGTAACCGGAATACCAAATTGAGTCGCCAACGATTCTCTGTCAGCGCCTACCAGGGTGATTTTCGGTTGTCCTGAAAACAGCTCATCCCCAGCATAGTGGTCTCTATGATGATGAGAATGCATCACAACTATTTCTTCAATCGCATTTTTGTTAGCGCTTGGTAGACGATCAATCAACTCAAGCACTGTTTGATAAATTGGAAATTCATCCGCATCGGCCGTGGCACCAGTATCAAATAACACCGCTTTGCGATTGCCGAGCAAAAAATACATAAACGGCGCCTCAAAATGTGAGCACTTGTTTTGTCTTAAGATATAACTACTAGGGTTGACCTGCAGAACTTCAATCGCAGGGTCTTGAGCAGTTTCGCAGTCTTTGCGGCCATGCTGCCATTGCCAAGTGTGAACATCTGCAAGTACTTCTGATTCGCCAGCATGGGACGGCGTCGACCAGCCGACCGAATAGACCAGCAGGGCTGCGCTGATTATTAGCGTATTTGTGATTACCATTGTTCAGACATTATCATAAGGGGTACTCGTCTTTAGATGCAATAAATTAGCTTTGGGTTTCAATTATCTTAATTTACCCACCTTGTTCTTAGATAAAAACAGGCGGGATGCTTAAAATTGAGGTAGCCTTTTACCTAGAAACATTGTCTAACTAAAAATAGTGATGAAACCGATCAAGATCAGCCAGCTGTCTGTCTATCCCGTCAAATCTGCCAATGGCAACGCAGTTTCAACGATGTGGCTGGACGCAATGGGGCCTCAGTGGGATCGTCGGTGGATGGTGGTGGATGCGAATTATCGTTTCAGAACACAAAGAAAGTTTGCCAAAATGTGTCTCATCGAAACCAAGCTTAGTGGCGAACGCTTAACCTTATCAGCTCCAGGTGCAGGCTCGATCACCCTAGATGAGTCTAGCGCTATCGTTCAGGATGTAGTGGTTTGGCGCGACACAGTTCAGGCCAAAGATTGTGGCGATGCTGCTGCGCAATGGTTGTCAGACTATCTTGCCAAGCCCTGTCGTTTGGTGTTCATGGCCGACAAAACTCGACGTTTAGTCAATCCTGAGCATGCAAAAAATCAAGAGATAGTCAGCTTTGCAGATGGATATCCAATCCTGATCGTTTCGAATGAATCCCTCGAACTTCTAAATTCCAAACTTGATAGTAAGGTGCAGATGGACCGTTTTCGGCCTAATGTCGTGGTCAGCGGTTGTGCGCCGCACGCCGAAGATCAATGGAAGAGAATAAAAATAGGGGCGATTGAGATGTCTCTGGTGTCGGCTTGCTCTCGATGCATTATGCCGTCTATAGACCAGCAAACAGGCGTCAAGAACCCAAAGGTGATTGACGCCTTACAAGAGTACCGACGCTGTGATCAAGAAATCTATTTCGGTATGAATGCAATTCACCATAATGTTGGTGAGATTGAACTTGGCGATCAAGTGACTATTCTCGAATAGCCGTAAAAATTCTGAGGGTGGAATTAACTGACAAGCTCAACGACCGTTGATAGATGTTGAATCACATGGGTCGGGCGTTCTTCTAAATCATCAAAAGCCGTTTCGCTTCGGCTACCCGCGGGGTCAAAGAAAACCCCACTCATGCCCGCACGAATGGCGCCGGCGACGTCATTGGTTGCGTGATCACCAATTTGCCACGCCTGTGCTGGACTAACCCCAGCCCTGTCTAAAGCAAGTTCAAAGACCTTTGCATCCGGTTTATGGGCGCGGGCCTGGGCACTTACCACCAGGTGATCGACTTGCGACTCTAAACCCAGTTTGTGGATCTTTGCTAGCTGTCCGCCTTCCATGCCATTGGTGATGATGCCAGTAATAAAGCCCATTTCTCTAAGCGTCGATAACGTTTGTTCTGCACCATCATGTAGCCGAACATTGTTGACTGAAAGTGATCTAAATCGCTCGACCATGGCGGTTGCCAGTTCCAGAGATTGCACTTCGTTTGCGGTGCCGGTGGCGTGCACTGATTGCGCAAAACATTCTAGAAACCGTTGCTCTGGTGACACTGATGTCTCGAACATCGTCGCCCATAGCTCGCTAGCATTAGTTCTTAGTGTGGCAAAAAATACTTCTTTATTCTGTGAGCCCAATTGTTCTTCAAATTGGTAGTACATTTCTGCAAATAGCTTTTTAATCGGAATTACATTTTCAATCAGCGTTTCGTCTAAATCGAAAAATATTGCTTTAGGGTTTTGCGTCATTAGGTCTGCTTATCGGGGAGTGGTAACTATGTCTTTAGTTGTTTTGCTGCGGTAGAAATTCTGGGCCGAACGGCTTTAGTTTAAGCAGTAGTACTGGCATCAATACCAAGTCAGCAGCCAACGCAATTATGATGGTGCCGCCCAGCAACACACCAAAACTTGCCAGCATATTGGTGTTTGATAATAAATACGTGGTGAACGCACAGCTTAAAATAAGGGAAGTGATAATCAGCGCTGGGCCAACGTCAACAAGGCTCAATTTAAGCGCATCTTGATAATTACCTTTCTGATAAAAGCGTTTACGGAATCGGGTGACCATGTGAATCGTATCATCGACGGCAATCCCAATGGCAATGGTAGCGAGTAAAATTTTCATTGGGTCCAAAGGAATATTTAGCCATCCCAGAGCCCCCAAAGCAATAACCACCGGGGTCAGGTTTGGAATCATTGATATCATGCCCACTCGAATAGAGCCAAAGCTAATGCACATCAGTATCGCAATCATAATAAACACCAAACTGTAGCTTTGGATCTGCGTGCTGCTCATATAATTAGTTAACTTCACCCACAGTAAGCCAATGCCAGTTTTGCGAACCTGCGCACTTGGGAATGGGTTTTGTGCAATGAAGCCATCGATCTCTTCAATTAATGCGGTGACTTCAGTACCGTAAGTCATGCTAATTTGTAATTCAATTACGGTGCGCGAGAAGTCATGGTTTACGAATTCTTCCAACTCGGAACCACCGGACATTTGGTAAACCAAAAAGTATTGTGCGAGTAGATCTTGTTGATCAGGGATCTGCGAATACTCTGGTTTATTGGCATGAAATGTCTGATTTAAATCCTTCATGATGTCGGCTAGTGACATGGTTTTTTTCACTAGTGGCTGAGTTTCGGCGAACCGCTGAACCTTTTCTATGCGCTTTAACAATTCAGGATTCTTAACGCCATTTTCGATGCCAGTGTCAACCAGATAAGACATGCGCAGCATGCCCCCCATTTCATTCTGAATCTTTTCGGTGTGTTGGCGCCATTCTACATGTGGTTTGAAATCTTTAATAAAGCTAAAGTCGTTGCGCAGATTCTTCATGCCTATAAATGACATCAGGATCGCGACACCAAAAAACGTCATAATCAAACGCGGAGAAGCTAGGTCGAAGCGGATTATTCTATCTATAAAGGCACTAATGCCCGGTCTAACAGCCATTTTTTTTGGCTTGCTGCTGTGTTTTTCCGAAGGTTTTCCGGCGAGGAATACAACCAACAGTGTGGTTGAAAATAAAAATGTAGCGAGTACGCCAAATGCTGAGTAGATACCAAATTCAGCTAACATCCGTAAGTCAGAGACAGACATTACTGCAAAGCCTGCGGCGGTAGTGAGCGCTGCCATCAAGCATGGACCGCCTACTTTATGTAAGGCGGCTTGGATTGCCTGATCCCGACTACTGCTTATTTCTAGCTGGCGTTGATATTCCAATAAAATATGAACGGATTGGGCAATTCCGACGGAGCAAATTAGAGTTGGCATCAACGAGAAGAAGCTAGTCATACCCCAGTTCAAAAAACCAAGTAGCCCTGCGGTCAGGGTGATGCTAGTGATCACTACCGCCATCGGGCCCAAGACACCAGCCCATGACGCGCGAAATAAAATAAAGCACAACAGAACAATGATCAACAATGCGCCTAGCGTGATGTAGGTCATGTCGTCAAGAATCACATTATTGTACGAGGAGTTCATTGCCACATCGCCTGAAACGAAAAACTCAATACCGTGCTGCGAGAATTCAGGGCGAGCGAGAATCTCACGTACTTTTAGATCACTCACGTTTGGATACAAATTTGAGGCGGTCTGGGGTTTGGATTTATCGAAAGTAATCTCGGCCAGCGTGTTGGTGCTGGCCCGCGCCATTTGCAATACGATTGACGCATAATCGGCATCTGTATTAACTAAATAATTTGTGTACAGAGGCTTAGACATCACAGCCTGCTTGGTCTGTAATAATTGCTCTTGGGTATCAGGGAAATTGATTAACAGTTCATCGATTTCAATATCATCCTCGCCCACCGGGCGCATGAATTCGACATTGGCTAAACTGGTGACTTCTCGCACAAAAGGCACTTCAGCCTCTAATGCTGCCGTGAGCTCGGCAATAACTCGCATAACTTCGATGTTAAAGGGGCCGTGCTCCTTTTCTTTAGCCGAGTACATCAGGTACACAACTTCGTCAGAAACAAAATCCTCCAAATATTCGCGATATGCGATATAGGCAGGATCTTGCTTGTGGAAGAAACCGTCTAAACTATTGTCTATTCGAACAGTGCTGGCGAAATATAAGCCTACCCCCAATACCATTATGGTAAAGATTGCGACTAGACTGCGCCAGCGAATAGACCACCGTGCAATCGCCTCAAACGCATTGTCAAAACGATCGACTAATTTTGTTGGGTTAAGATGTGTTGTCATTTCTAATCAGCGGGATTCAATTTAATATGCCATTAAGCGAGCCGACCTAATTCTTCAAGGTAAAATTCCCTGTTGCTTCTTGCCAGGCGCGAGTGACAACAAATTTTCTGTTTAGTCCCAAGGAGATGCCGGCAAAGCGAATTGACTGATATCCCTCATCCGCGGTCAGGCGAGTTGTGTTGAGGGTATCCTCCAAGCTGGATTGATCTGCCACGGCGGCAATCCCTATTTGCCCCAGCTGGCCTACAAAGCGCTGGTAATTTCGAATGCCGAGACGGTCGGTAGTCGCGCCGTGGCCGGGTATAACCCGTTCGAAACTCGACTCCAACACAGTATCCAGAGTAGTTGACCATTGCTGCACTGATCCACCCGCCTCTAGGTCAATGTTTGGATAATAGTTGTTGAAAAAAAGATCACCCATTACCATCGTGTTCTCGTCTTCAATTAGAACTACTAAATCGCCATCGGTGTGCCCGCGGCCAGGGTGGCTTAGCGTGAGGGTTTTGCCACCAATCGATAGTTGCAAAGAGTCATTAAATGTTTCATTGGGCATCAGCTTAGCCGCATCTCCCTGCCAAAAGTCAGCATCGAGTACGGTTAAGTGGGATAGAGTCCGCTGCGTTGAAACTACTCGGGTGTCAGGATCAAAGCCTGGGTTGCCGTGGGTGTGATCAAGATGGTAGTGGGTATTGATGATCATTACAGGTTCACTACCCGTTAGCTCACGTACCTTGTCGCGAATCAACTTTCCTTGCATCACAAACGTCATTGAATCAACGACCACTGCGCCCTCGGCGGTACGTAAAACCGTAGTATTACCGCCCATCCCGCGTATCACCCATAAGTCATCACTCAGTTTCTCCACATCCAGAGAGCGAACTTGAATCAACACAAAAGCCGCGTAAGTTAAGACTAAAATGAGTAAACCGAGTACTGTTTTTTTCCAAAGCTTCATGTATTGATTCCGTTAGGGCTTGTTTTGGGCGAAGCACACACTATAAACTAGGTTGGCCTTAAAAGAGTAGTTGAACACAAAAAAGATGTGCAAGTAATTGATGTGGATAAGGAAATTACAAAAAGGTGCCCGCCTTGTTATTATTATACAAGTGTGAATTTATATCGTGAACGTAGGGTTAGGCGAGCGGGAGAAGCTCCTTCTTGGCTTTGTTAGGTATATTAAGGGCTGGTGCAGGCTTTGGTGTTGCAACTAATTTTTCTAGATTTATAAAGACTCGAAGAAAGTCGAGTCTCTCGTTTAACTAAAATCAGGTACATTTTATGTCGGATACTGAAACTGACTCATTTATTGAATTAGTACAATTAGAAAATGGCGACATCGCATTGCGAAATTCAGGTACGCCAGATGAGCCCCTGTTGACGATTAATTTTTCCGAACAGGTACGCGGTTTCTTACAGACAGATCAAATGTCTGTGGCAAACGCCATGGTAGAGGCTGGAATAAATCGTTACCGGGACGTCCAGATGGAACGAATTAAAGAAGGCCACGAAGCCGCACAAACAGGAATGCTTCACTAATTTGTTGTCAGGGCTGATTTTGATCTGAAATGCTTATTCGAATCCTGAGGAGCTAACAATAAAACCTCACCCGGCTATGACAAATATTTGGTGCTACTTTGGGTTAGCGCCTTTGGCACCTTAGCCGGCACATACACACTACAAGCTTAGGGCTGTCTAGAAAAATGATCATTTACCATTCTGAGAATCATCAATTGCACGCACCCGAGTTTGAGTTTTATAGAGGTGAACGAGTGCCTTGTTTCGAATCACCACGGCGTGCAGACTTGGTGCTTTCTCAATTGAAAATCCAACAGCACGAGCTGCGACTACCCGATGTTGATAGCGCCGCTGCGCTGGCGCAAGTCCACTCCGGGGCCTATCTTGAGTTTTTAAAGACCGCTTGGCAGCAATGGCTTGCGCGTGACCCGGGTAATGCAACTGAGCAACCTTTCCCTTCTGTTTGGCCAATAAGAAGCCTGCGCAGCGATGTGGAGCCAACTGACTTTATCGCTAAGTTGGGGCTCTACTCTATGGATAATGGCAGCCCCATGGTGGCAGGTACTTGGGCCGCTGCGAAGGCCGGCGCGGATGCCGCCGCTAGTGCCGCTGCGTTAGTAGGTGCGGGGCAGCGTAGCGTGTTTTGTGCAGCCCGACCACCGGGGCACCATGCAGGAAAAGACTCTATGGGCGGCTATTGTTTTTTGAATAATGCTGCGGTAGCGACCCAGACTCTGATCAACGGTGGCATCGAAAAAGTGGCGATACTGGATGTCGATTTTCATCACGGCAACGGCACTCAAAGTATTTTCTATGACCGAAACGATGTGCTATTTGCAAGTATTCATGGGGATCCAAAAACCGAGTATCCATTTTATCTGGGGCACGCTGATGAAACCGGAGAAGGCCTAGGCCAAGGTTATAATTTGAATCTACCATTACCCGCTGGCAGTCGGTCGGATCAGTGGTTTGCCGCTTTTGAAACAGCGTCGCAGCGGGTTAAAGAATATCAGCCTGGTGCCTTAGTGGTGTCTCTGGGTTTGGATACCTACGCCGAAGACCCCATCTCAAACTTCGAGCTACAAATCGACGACTTTAAGGTCTTGGGACGCAAGTTAAGCCAATTGAATTTGCCGACGGTTATCATTCTTGAAGGCGGTTATGCCACTGACGATTTAGGCACCAACACTGCCTTGGTTATTGAGGGCTTTGAGCAGGCAATGACAAACGCGGGGACAAATCATGACTGATATCACAATCACCAACGGCACCATCAAACTAGCGGTATCGGTACATGGGCCGAACCGAGCACCCAATGTGCTATGCCTGCATGGTATTAGCGGTAGCCGTGACACCTGGTATGAAACGGTCGATCGTTTAAGAGATCGGTTTCGGGTCTGGACCTTAGATTTTCGTGGCCATGGGTATAGTGACCGTGCGCAACGCTATTTAGTAGAAGACTACACCAGCGACGCACAGGCCGTTCTAGGCCATATCGGCCAGCCGACTATTGTAGTAGGCCATTCTTTGGGTGGTATCGTCGCGGTACGCTTGGCGCAATACACAAACAAGAACGTTCGAGCGGTATTTCTTGAAGACCCGCCAATGTATTTGAATGAAAAAGCTGAGTGGGACAAAACCATTTTGTCTAGAGCCTTCCCAATTTTGCGAGCGCAACAAATCAAAATGCAAGACGCCGGCGCGGATTTTAAAACATTCCTGGAATTTGCTACGAACAGCTTGGCCATCCAAGGCGGCGTTATCGGCGATCACCAAACTCAGAGGCACCTAGACAGCAACGGATCAGCGTTACAACGCAATGACCCCAATTGCTGGGAACCTGCTCTAAATATGTCTATGCTCGGCGCAATGGATACGTCCTTAGTTCTAAAGGTTCCCGTCAAGTTATTGCAAGCCGATCATTCACTAGGCCCGGCCCTTTTGGCGGGTCATGAGCTGCGGTTTAAGAAGAGCAATCCCAAGGCTGAGGTGGTGACTTATGCGGGAGCCCCGCATCGTATTCATGCAACTGCTGCGACCGAAGGCAGATTTCTTGATGATCTGGACGCTTTTGTGACTCAACATGCGGTCACCTAGTAAGGTTTGAATTTGTAATACGGAGAATTAATGAAAATTTCGACTAAAGCTTTAATCAGCCTACTAGGGCTTGGCTTAGCAGTTCTGGCGCATACCAACTGCTTGGACAAGGTGGGCTTACACAAAACCGAAGAGGGTTTAAACCGAGCTCTGGTAACTTACGGAGTATCCCGAGGATTGAATGGAGTGATTTCTGTGGTTCAGGGCACAGAGGTTGCAATTGAACCCGTCGGCATTGGTATGACCTTTACCCCTGGGCAAATTCTCGATCCGATAAATGATTTAATAGAGCGGTTTTCGACCATTGTCTTGATTAGCGGAACAGCCTTTGGAATTCAGCGAGTATTCTTGGAAATCACTTCCACCACAGGCTTTTCAGTGTTCGTAAGTTTTGTCACAATATTGGCTCTGGTTTTGATGTGGTTTGGCCGAGCAAAGTTTTCGAGATGGCAAAATCCAGCCTATAAAATAGCCATCATTTGTATAATAGTGCGCTTTAGTGTGCCGGTCATGGCGATCGCGGGTGAAAAGTTCTATCAGGTATTCCTTGCGCCACAGTTTGAAACGTCGAGTCAGCAATTATTAGTCACAACTGAGCAATTAGAAAACATTCAACAACAAGCAGAGCCCAGTTCAGGCCCTACTAATGGTGAAAGCCAGAAAAGTTTGCTTGAGAGCGCGCGTGAGCTTTATCGTTCAGCGACAAATAGCCTCAATGTACGTCAACATCTAGATGACTTCAAAGCGGTCGCTGAAAATATAAGTGAGCACGCGATCAGATTGGTCGTGGTGTTTATATTTCAGACAATCATTCTACCTTTGGCTTCGATTTGGCTTATCCTAAAGACCTTGAAGTGGGTGGCTTTAAAAAAACCGAGTCCTCGCGATCAGCCTTTGCTAGGCTCCAATCAAAGTAAGTTACTTTAGATACATTCTATTAAATCAGTAAAATTTATGACTCTAACGCTATCCGTTCTTGACCAATCGATTAATCGTGCCCCCGATCAAGCTCACCAAGCATTGCAAGAAACCCTGCAAATGGCGCAATGGTGTGAGCAGCTGGGTTACCGACGGTTTTGGGTGTCTGAACATCATGCCTTCCCGACCATTGCGGGTAGCGCACCAGAAGTTTTATTAGCAGCCTTGGGCGCGCTAACGAAAACCATTCGGCTAGGCTCCGGCGGCATTATGTTGCCGCACTATAGTGCGTATAAAGTGGCCGAAGCGTTTTCGGTATTGGCCAACCTATACCCAGATCGAATTGATCTTGGGGTCGGGCGTGCGCCAGGCGCAGATATGGCCACGGCGATGGCGCTAGCCACTGATGGTCGCCCTAAGTTTGAGCGTTTTCCACAGTTAGTCGAAGAGCTTAGAAATTACCTTCAAAGCGATGT
The DNA here is from genome assembly GCA_963925935.1 of uncultured Arenicella sp. GTDB lineage: Bacteria > Pseudomonadota > Gammaproteobacteria > Arenicellales > Arenicellaceae > Arenicella. Next base: position 57,941 of record CAWUWF010000020.1, read on the forward strand.
GCCCGAGCCGATCGTCAGCCCAAAGCCACCTAAAAATCTACCAATTTGGATGTTGGGTTCCAGTGCCGATAGTGCCCAGCTAGCCGCCCAACGTGGCTTACCGTATAACCTCGGGCTATTCATAAATCCTCAAGCCCCGCCTGAGCTGACTAATTTTTATAAGCAATATTTCAAGGCTGGACCGAACTTCGATGAAGCCTACGCCATTGTAACAATGAGCGTCTTTTGTTGTGACACTCAAGAGCAGGCAGAACTTCAGCAACGCGCATTTGATGTAAATTTTTATTTATATGTTACTGGTCAACGCGGGGCTATCAATGGCGGTGGTCTTTTGACTCCAGAGCAGGCGCGGGACTATCCAACTAATCCTCAATTAGAAGCGTTTATCTCGTCACGGAGCCAGAACAGAGCCGTCGGAACGCCACAAAAAGTGAAACAAAAAGTCAGCGATATTGCTGAGCTATATGACGCAGACGAAGTCATGGTGGTCACCAACATGTTCAGTTTTGAGGACCGAAAAAGGTCTTTTGAATTACTTAAGCAAGAGTTTCAATAGTCGATTGTATTTGTCCGCCAATTGTATGCGGCTAGTAAGTAGGCCCCATAAGGTTTTAGATTGCTTAACTCAATCGTTAACCAGCGGATCGATGTTGCCCAAAAGCTATTCATCGTTTGCTATAGTTCTGTTTGATCATAAGAAACTAGAGCAAAAGAAATTATGAATACACTTAAAACCGTCTCCTGCCTTGTATTAATCGCGTTAGCAAGTGCTTGTGGTGACAAGCAATCAACTAATGAGCCGCGGGCGGTTAGTGGGCCCGTTGCCGAAACTGTCGCGATTGAGAAAACCAAGACTCCTTCACGTTTCGACATCTACGCCAAGGTGCGTTTAAGCGCAGATCTTAGTCATCTAAGTGACAATCAAAGGGAAATGATTGGTTTGTTAATTGCCGCGGCTAAAGTCACCGACGAAATTTTTTGGCTGCAGGTGTGGGGCAATAAGAACGAATTACTGAACAGTATTGACGACCCTAAGGCTCGACAATTTGCAGACTATAACTATGGCCCATGGGATCGTCTAGATGCAGACAAGCCATTTATTGCGGAATATGGTGAGCGGCCAAAGGGGGCTCGCTTTTACCCAAGTGATATGAGCAAAGAAGAATTCGACGCATGGGAGCAAGAGGGTAAGGATGGCTTGTATTCAATTGTGACTCGCAACGCACAAGGCGAATTAACGTTGGTATCGTACAACGATGCTTATGCTGATCAGATCAGCAAGATTTCCGGATTATTGATTGAAGCGGCAGCGCTAGCGGATGACCCCGAGTTCGCGAATTACTTAAGCATGCGCGCCGCGGCATTGACTAGCGGCGATTACCAAGCGTCTGATATGGCCTGGATGGACATGAAGAACAATCCGGTTGAAGTCGTTATCGGCCCCATCGAGACCTACCAAGATGCTCTATACGGTTATCGCGCAGCGTTTGAAACGTTTGTATTGATCAAGGATCAGGCATGGAGTGAGCGTCTAGCGCGCTTTGTAAAATATATGCCTGAGCTACAGCAAGGTTTGCCGGTAGCCGATGCTTATAAGGTTGAGGTTCCCGGTTCAGAGGCCGATTTAAACGCCTACGATATGGCCTATTGTGCCGGTGACTGTAATTCTGGGTCCAAGACGATTGCAATTAATCTGCCAAACGATGAGCTGGTGCAATTAGCAAAGGGCACCAGACGGCTGCAAATAAAAAATTCGATGCGCGCAAAATTTGACCAAATTCTGCAACCCATTTCTGAGCAGTTAATTGCTCAAGACCAACGTCAGCATATTACCTTCGATGCTTTCTTTGCAAACACCATGTTTCATGAAGTTGCTCACGGCTTGGGAATCAAAAATACTCTGAATGGCTCGGGCACAGTACGTGGTGCGCTAAAAGAACATGCCTCGGCCTTGGAAGAAGGCAAAGCCGACATCCTCGGCGTTTATATGATTCAACGGTTACGTGACAAAGGCGAAATAACCGAAGGCCAATTGATGGATAACTACGTTACCTTCTTGGCGGGTATCTTTCGTTCAATTCGTTTTGGTGCGAGCAGCGCTCACGGGCGGGCGAATATGATTCGGTTCAACTATTTTAGCCAAGCCGGTGCATTTTCACGCGACTCAGTTACTGGCACATACCGAGTAAACCTAATGCAATTCGAAAAAGCCATTGCCAGCTTAAGTAATGATTTACTGGTTTTACAAGGCGATGGAGATTACGCTAAAGTAACTGACTTTGTTGCCACCATGGGCAATAAAGGTGGGCAATTAGATGCCGACTTAGCTCGTTTAGACGCTATCCGTATTCCAGTAGACATTGTTTATGAACAGGGTACGCAAGCGCTTGGTTTGGACTAAACGGTTTTCCTGAAATTGAATTTTCGCGATCATTTGTTAATAAGTTTCATAAAAATGGTACTCCAAATCTGTCACAGAAAAGGGTACTATTTAATCCGCAAAAAGTATTATAAAAAGGTTATTTTATGATTACCCATTCCATTCGTCTCGTCGTATTGTCCCTAACCATATTCGGCTTAAGTGCATGTAGCGACAATAAATCTGAAACGGTTGATTCGCCACAGACGCTTGGCGATGTTGCTGAACAAACAGCGGCCAGTGTCGAAACGATTGAAGAGGTCATTGCTCCAACAGAGGAGATCGAAGTTGGTAAGGACTATCATTCCTTGTCTAACCCTGATCAGGTATTCGTAAGCCATGTATCGCTTGACCTTACAGTGGATTTTAAACTTAAGATTTTGGATGGAACAGCGGAACTTAAGTTCGTTCGAAAAAATCCTAAAGCAAATATGTTGCGGCTCGACACACGCGATTTAACAATTCATAAAGTCACCAGCGAACAAGGAGATATACCGTTCACTCTGCAACAGCCAGACGGTTTCTTAGGTTCAGCGCTAGAAATTATGTTGCCTACTGAAGGCAACAAAGTGATGGTCAGCTATTCTACTTCGCCAATGGCATCTGGTTTGCAATGGTTAACGCCGGCTCAAACGGCAGGTGGCAAGCAACCATTTTTATTCACTCAGGCTCAAGCCATTCACGCGCGTAGCTTTATTCCCTTACAAGATTCTCCGCAAGTGCGTATCACCTACGATGCGACCATCCGTACTCCCAAGACATTATTGGCGGTAATGAGCGCCGAGAACGAACCTAATGCCAAGCGCGACGGAGTTTATAAATTCAATATGCCGCAGCCAGTACCGTCGTATCTAATAGCGCTAGCGGTAGGCGATTTAGAATTCAAGGCAATGGGTGAACGCACAGGGGTTTATGCAGAGGCAGGAATATTGGATGCTGCGGTAGCAGAGTTTGAAGATACCGAGTCTATGTTGATCGCCACCGAAGAGCGTTACGGCCCCTATAGTTGGGATCGCTACGACTTATTGATATTGCCACCTTCATTTCCCTTTGGCGGTATGGAAAACCCACGCTTGTCATTTATCACTCCTACCGTTATTGCTGGCGACAAGAGCTTGGTTTCATTGATCGCGCACGAACTAGCGCACTCATGGTCAGGCAATACGGTAACCAATGCGACCTGGCGTGATCTTTGGCTAAATGAAGGCTTTACCACCTATCTAACCTATCGAATTATGGAGATTGTTTATGGAGCAGACCGTTTTAACATGGAAGCGGTTTTAGGCTATCAAGATCTACAATCCGACATAGATGATCTTGATGACAACGATGAGATACTCGCAATTGACCTGCGCGGGCGTGATCCGGATGACGTCTTTTCGAATATTCCTTACGAGAAGGGTGCGCTGTTTTTACGCGAAATCGAAACTATGATTGGGCGCGATAATTTTGATGCATTTCTCACTCAATACTTTAAAGACTTCGCATTTCAAAGCATCACTACCGGGCAGTTTCTTGATTATTTGAAAGAAACTTTATTGCTGGAGTATCCGGCTAAGTTGAACATCAACCGAATTGAGAAGTGGATATTTGCTCCTGGCATACCAGAAAATGTTCAAATACCTGAGTCAGACGCGTTTAGCTTAGTTGATGAAGCACGCAGCCTTTGGTTGGCTGGTGAAATAACTGCTGAACAAATAGATACACAAGCTTGGACGGTACATCAATGGCTGTATTTTTTAAATAATTTACCAGACGAACTTACTCTCGAAAAAATGGCCGAGCTAGATGCGGCCTTCGTATTAACCCAATCCAAGAATAATGAGATTGCTCATAGTTGGTTGTTGTTAAGCGTTAAGCGTTGGTATCAGCCGGCGCTGCCTAGGCTGCACGAATATCTAACTACAATTGGTCGTAATAAACTGGTTAAGCCTTTATACCGAGAGCTGGCCAACACTGAAGCGGGTAAAGAACTCGGCAAAAAAGCGTTTGCACAAGCGCGAGCTGGTTATCACCCGCTGACCGTCAAAGCGAATCTAGGGTTTGTAGAGTAGCGCTCTTAGCCCAAAAAGCTAACACAGTAAACAACAAGGCCCGACTCGATTGGGCCTTGTTGTGTCAATTGGTTTGATTATCAACGGCTTGATAATATCTACCGCTAAAGCCTTAGCGCCCTCGTACTTGATTGTGTATCCGATAATCGCTACCACCGTTAAATTGCAAGAATGACTTAATACTGGGTAGCAAGACTTGCACGAAAAGATCCGGTTCATCTGTTTCTAGGTACAAATTATAGATATCCAAAACTCCCGTTTTGCGGTCCATTTTTGCATCCATACGCCCAGCAAACGCCTGCCCCCATAACAATGGTAAACAAAAGTAGCCGTATTGCCGTTTTGCTGCAGGCACGTAGCATTCAATCCGATAGTCAAAGTTGAACAGCACTTTGGTCCGCTTGCGCTGTATTAAAAGGTTATCGAATGGCGATAATATTTTAACCTTACTGCGACTCAATGATGTTTTTAAAAGTTGATCTTGGCCAGCCAACAAGTAATAGCTTTGTTTATTAATTGCCACTCGTTCAAGATGTCCATCCTCCAGCAGTTCTGCACAAAGTTTTTCAATAGCTGGTTTAAGTCCTTTTCGTAAGTAGGCGATTTGAGCAGGCGTTCCGACCCCGTTTGATCGCAGATAATTATCAATCAGGTGTTGCTGGTATTCGCGGGAACTCGGCGTACTGGTATCAACTTTATCGGGCAATACACGTTCAGTTAAATCATAAACTTTTTGAAA